>WGBF01000480.1 GCA_015494485.1 bacterium
GCCATGTACTTCCGGGGTAATGCTTGTTCCATAACTTAACAGGTAATACGGAACGAATCCGGATTCTACTTTTTAACCAGGCGGTTTAAAAACACCCGCATTTCCTTCACCGTTTGCAAATCGCCGGTTTCGTCCCCAACACGTATTCCTTCCTGGTAAATTGCTATTGCCTCCTGGATGTGGCCCGCTTCGGTTAACGCCCGGCCCAATTCCCGGTACGCGGCGGTATAGCGCGGATTTAATTCAATAGACCGCTTTAAGGGCTCCACGGCTTCTTCCGCCTGGCCCTGGTTTAATAATTCCTTCCCCAATGTATAATGAAACAGCGCGTTTTCCGGCTGCTGGGCAATCATTTGTTTGAGCATGGCAATACGGTCCACCGGCTTCTCCTGTTTTTGGTGTGAAATTTAGGACCAATGGGGTGGTGGGCAAAAACAAAAGTTTGTCCCGTTGTAGGATTTTGGGGGATTGGGCATTATTTTTGTTCGTTTCGTGATTAAACCGGAGGATGTTTCATGAGCAAAAAACAATCGGAAATTCGCTTTTATGTCCAGCTGGATGAAAACAAATTCCCGGAAAAAATTGAATGGGAAGCCACCGATTCGGAATTTGATGAACGCCGGGAGTGCGACGCCCTGTTTATCTCCCTGTGGGATGTGAAAGAGAAGAACACCATGGGCATAGACCTGTGGACCACCGGCATGCTGGTGATGGACATGAATATTCACGTCTTCCAAACACTAATGCAAATTGCGGATACCTACCGCAAAGCAACCAATAACGATAAGGTTGCCGGCATGATTAGTGATTTCGCCCGCCAGTTTGCGGAAGCAACTGAAATTATTAAGCGCTAATGGATGCCTAAAATTTTTCCGTCTGGTAAGCTGCGCTTCAGTAATCTAAATTAACGCCAAACCATAAAGGAAGAGAGGTGGCTATGGTAACCGTCCGTCCTTTCAAGGCCCTTCGTCCCAAAAAAGAAGTCGCCGAAAAAGTAGCGGCCCCCCCGTATGATGTCCTGAATCGGGACGAAGCCTATGAACTGGCCAAAGACAACCCCTACAGTTTTTTACATGTCAACAAACCGGAAATCGATTTACCCCCGGATACCAACCCCTATGATGAAGCGGTGTACAAAAAAGGGGCAGAAAACTTGCAGCGGCTCATTCAGGAAGGGGTATTGCAGCAGGATGACACGCCCCGTTTTTATGTGTACAAACAGGTGATGGGGCAGCACCAGCAGGTGGGACTGGTGGCCTGTGCTTCCGTGGAAGAGTACGAAAAGGATATTATTAAAAAGCATGAATTAACCCGGCAGGAAAAGGAAGATGACCGGGTAAACCACATGCTGCATTTGAATGCTCAGGTAGGGCCGGTGTTTTTAACATACCGGGCAAAAGCGGAAATTAATCGCCTGATAGAGCAGGCCATGCAGAAAGAACCCGAATACGATTTTACCAGCGAAGACGGCGTGCGCCATACGGTCTGGGTGGTTGACGATGAGGAGCTGATTCGAAAAATTCAGGATGCCTTTAAGGCAGTGGATGTGCTGTACGTAGCAGACGGGCATCATCGCTCAGCGGCAGCCATGCGGGTTAAACAGATGAAGCAGCAACAAAATCCCCACCATACCGGGGACGAAGAGTACAATTATTTCCTGACGGTTATTTTTCCCCATGACCAGATGCAAATTCTGGATTACAACCGGGTGGTAAAGGATTTGAATGGGTTGACGGAAGAGGCGTTTCTGGAAAAGATAAAGGAAAAATTCGATGTGGAGCCCATGCCGGAGGGGAAACAATTTAAACCGGATCGCCCTCATACCTTTGGGATGTACTTAAACGGGCGGTGGTACAAGTTAACAGCCAAACCCAGTACCTTTAACCCAGACGACCCCGTCAGTCGCCTGGATGTGAGTATTTTGCAGGAAAACGTGTTAACGCCCATTCTGGGAATTACCGATCCCCGCAAAGACAAACGCATTGATTTTGTGGGTGGAATACGTGGACTGGCGGAACTGGAAAAGCGGGTGGATAGCGGAGAGTGGGCCGTGGCGTTTGCCCTGTTTCCCACTTCCATTGAAGATTTAATGGCCATTGCGGATGCGGGTAAAATTATGCCGCCCAAATCCACCTGGTTTGAACCGAAACTGAAAAGTGGGTTGTTTGTGCACCTGCTGGATTAATCCTTTGAAAACAGAAAGGGAAACATCGGTAATAAAAGGCCCTGCACGCTTTGCAGGGCTTTTTTGTAGCGGAATGGAATAAAACAGGAAATCCCGGTAACGTGGAATTAGCCAAATTGGAAAGGAGTCTGGCACGTTGAAATACCCGGCACTTTCTCCTGGAATCGGATACATGATTTTGGCGGCATTCTTTTTTAGCATCATGGCGGCGTTTGTTAAAGCCAGCGGTTCCCATCTCCCGTTCATGGAAATTGTATTTGCCCGCAGCATTATTGTGTTTCTGATTACTTTTATCTGGCTCAGAAAGCACCGCATCCCTGTTCTGGGAAATCGAAAGGGGGTGTTGTTTCTACGGGGATTGGTGGGATTTTTTGGACTCACCGCCTTTTACTACACCTTAACTCACATCCCCATTGCCGATTCGGTGATGTTGCAATACAGCAGCCCGTTGTTTACCGCGTTGCTGGCAACCGTGGTATTGAAGGAAAAAAGTTCAGCCCGCCTGTGGGGATTGTACCTTCTGGCTTTTCTGGGGGTTGCCTTCATTGTCCGGCCGGGATTTTCCGTACAGGCGGGGCCTGCCCTGGTGGGGGTATTGGGGGCGTTTAGTGCGGGGTTGGCGTACAATCTGGTGCGCTATTTACGCAATTGGGAACATCCCATGACCATTGTGCTGTCGTTGCCCCTGGTATCCATTCTGTTATCCTTTCCCTTTGTTGTCCACAATTTCGTAATGCCCACCGGTTGGGACTGGGTGTTTCTTTTGGGTGTCGGGATTGCCACGCAAATTGCTCAGGTGTTTTTAACCAAAGGCCTGGTAGCGGAAAAGGCTGCTGTGGCTACCAATGTTATTTACGTGAACGTTGTATTTTCCGCTTTGTGGGGCGTATTGTTCTGGGGAGAGGTTCCCTCAGCGCTTTCCATTGCCGGGGGTGTGCTGGTTGTTGTGGCCATTGTGTTAATAAACCATTACCGGCAAGATGCAGCTGCGTAAGGTGGTGTTTAAGAAGTAAATACAAAATAGGTGAAACGCTTTTAAACCTTATCGGGCTTTTGTTATTGCTGCTACGGGGAAACCGTGGTGTCATTCTTGAGCGGAGCGTTAGCGAAGCGAAGAATCTCAATTATTGTTGTTTTGCTGGTATTCAGCCGGAAACCCTGTCCTCAGGATCGCCAACATTCATTTTGACGTTTTTGCCTTGAAACCGCCACGTACGCAAAGGGCGCAAAGAAAATGTTGGATAAACCGTTGCGTTCCTTTTTTAATTAAAAACTATGTCGCTCCTTCAGAGCTTTAATCTTCTTGTGGTTTGTCTTTACCCAGGGCTTCACCCTGGGCTGCCCGTGTTTGACCCCTAAGGGGTCTGGCTTGCTGGTAAAAATTGTGAAAAGACAGAGAAAAATGAAGAGCGCGAAGCGCTCGCACACA
>WGBF01000481.1 GCA_015494485.1 bacterium
TTGTACTACCGGGCTGGCCCCATTGGGTGGGGTTAGGCGGACAAATTCAGGATTCTACTATTGCCATTGGCATGGCCATCCTGCTTTTTGTTTTACCTGCCGGGGTGGACGACCCGGAAAAAGTAACCTTGCTGCACTGGAAGGACATTTTAACCATTCCGTGGGATATTTTACTCCTCTTTGGCGGGGGACTGGCGCTGGCGGATGGCATCCAGCGCACCGGACTGTCGGAATATTTTGCCCAGCAGTTCTCCTTTATTATTCATTTGCCGCCTGTTGTGTTTATTACCTTAATTACCCTTTCCGTAGCGTTTTTAACAGAGTTTACCTCCAACACTGCGGTTGCCACAACGGTACTTCCCATTCTGGCAGCAGTGGCCCAGCAATTTCAGATGTCACCCCTCATTATTATGTTACCAGCGACAATTGCAGCCTCCTGTGCCTTTATGCTGCCGGTTGCCACCCCACCCAATGCCATTGTGTTTAGCAGCCGATACATCAGCATTAAGCAAATGGTGAAAATTGGCGTCGGGCTTATTTTTATTGCCAGCGTGGTAAACGGCCTGTATTTCACTTTGTTGATTAATATTATTACCCCCAGATAAGCATCTCATTTTAGTATTAGATCGTGCCGGAAACGAAAATACTGTTTGCTCAAATGCTATACTGAAAAATACTTACCGGATACGCCGGCATAATATTTTTTTTCATGGAATTGGAAAACGGCTTGCTTTTCCCGAACTTCAAATTTAAACTTTGCACTATTTTTTGAACGCCGCGAATGAGGATTCTGTATGGAAAAATTGGATACTATCTCCCGGGATATTTTGAATTTTATTGATGCCCATGACAATTATTTGATTACAGCACACATGAATGCCGACGGCGATGCTTATGCCTCCTGTCTGGCGATGGCGTATTATTTAAATACCAGAGGGAAGAAGTTCCGCATTGTATTAAATGATGAACGCCCTGATGAAAAATACCAGTTTTTGTGGGGGTGGCAGTATGTGGAGCAGTATTCCCCGGAAAATAGCTATGCTTTTGATGCCGCCATCGTGCTGGATGTACCCAGTTTAAAACGGATTGGTGAACCGGCGAAGTTGCTCCCGGAACGGCAGCATTGTGTTAAAATTGACCATCATCCCTACGAAGACAATTTTGCGGCTATTCAACTGGTGGATACGCAGGCCTCTTCCACCAGCCAGTTGGTGTACGAAGTGCTTTCCCGTAGCGAGATGACCTGGAATCTGGATATTGCCACCCTTGTGTTTACCGGAATTATGTACGATACCGGCCGTTTTTCCTTTTCCAATACCCGGGCGCGGGATTTTGAAATTGCTGCCCGACTGGTGCCGTATGGCATTAAGCCGCATGATATTGCCAACCGGGTGTTTTTCAGCTATTCCCTGCAATCTATGAAAGTCATCGGCTACGGCCTGGCCAATATGGAAAGCCACCTGGATGGCAAGCTGGCCATCATTTTTATTCCTTACGCCGTGTTGAAGGAAAATCCCGAAGCGGAAATCGAAGAATTGGCCAACTACAGCGTGGCATTGCGGACAGTGGAAGTGGGCTTGTTTGTTCGTGAGCCGGAGCCCGGATTTTTTAAGGTGAGTTTTCGTTCCAAGGGACGGGCCAATGTAAATCGGGTGGCGCGGGCGTTTGGGGGCGGAGGCCACGAACACGCTGCGGGGTGCCGCTTGAAATCCAGTTACCCGGAACTCAAACAGCAGCTTATTGAGGAAGTGGGACGGGAATTACAGCGCATTACCACCCCGGTGGAATAAACACACTCAGCCATGGCACAACCAATCCAACACATCTTTATTCCGGTTCTGGCGGGTATTTTGGTGAATGAGGCAGGGGAAATTTTTCTGGCGCGCCGTAAGGCCCACTTAAAACACGGGGGGAAGTGGGAATTCCCGGGCGGAAAACTGAATCCCCACGAACAACCGGCGGAATGCCTGGCGCGCGAGCTTCAGGAGGAATTTGGCGTACCTGCCCGGGTGTACCATCCGGTTGAAATCTCATCCTATTCCACGACAGATTTTACCATTGTGTTAATTGCCTACTGGGCCCAATTTGTTGACACCCCCCGCCAATCCACCGACCACGATACGTTTCGCTGGGTGGCGGTTCAGGATTTGCTGAGGTACGATTTGACCCCGGCGGATGTGTACATTGCCCGAAAACTGCAGTCCGTTTCCATACCCTCATTTTCAAATTAATTCCAAGAGGAAAGGTCGATGATTCGCATTGCACCGGACGTTAAGGGAAAAATTGTGCTGGCATTTTTTACGATAAACGACACCCAATGCCAGGCGAAAAATGAGTCGCTGTGGGAGGCCTTGACAGAACTGGCGGAAAATTACCGGCGCCGGTTTGGGTCTCCGGCGGAAGCCAATCCCTTTTTACAACCCGCCCGGCGCCTGTACCGCAGCATTGGCCTGGAACCCACCAAATACCGGCCGTCATCCGAAGCACTGCTGCGTCGGGCTCTTCAGGGCAAGCCGTTTTACCAGATTAATTCCATTGTGGACTGCGGAAACTACTGCAGTTTGTCCTATTTATTGCCTATTGGGTTATACGACCGGGAAAAAATTCAGGGCACCATCGATGCCCGCATGGGCAAACCCGGAGAAACTTACGAAGGGATTGGCAAAGGGGTGAAGCACGCGGAAGGGAAATTGGTGCTGGCGGATGAACTGGGACCGTTTGGCAATCCGTCGGCAGATTCACAGCGCACCATGGTTACGCTGGAGACCACCAACATTTTGTGGGTCATTTTTGCACCGGCAAACTATCCACGCCATGAGCTGGAAGAACACCTGGAATTTTCCGTAACCACATTTCTGCAATTTCACCCCGGTACCGTGGGCGATCGGGGAATAATTGAGTAATTTCTTGAAACAAATGATTGTGGGCGCTATTTTGATGCAAAGGAAATAGGGGAGAGCCATGAAGGTAGCATTATTAGGTGGGGGGTTCATGGGGTATGCCATTCTGTACGATTTTCTCCACAACTACCCCGACATTCAGGAAATAATCGTTGTTGAAAAAAACGCCGAGCGCATTAATTACCTGTGGAAGCAATTCCCCAATCAAAATAATTTGAGTTTCCTCCAACTGGACATTACCGAAACGGATCAGTTGAAAAATGCCCTGCTTGGGTACCGGCTTCTCATTTCTGCTGTGCCCTATCAGTACAATCTGGAATTGTTGAAACTGGCCCTGGAAATTGGAGCGCACTTTATTGATTTAGGTGGGAATGAAACCGTTCTGCAGCAACAACTGGCATTGGACGAGAAAGCCCGCAAGCTGGGCATCACAGCTATTCCTGCCTGTGGTTTGGCTCCCGGGCTGGTGAGCATTCTGGCCATGGATGGCATCAAACACCTGGATAGCACCGAAGCGGTCAAGATGTACTGCGGCGGTTTACCTCAGCACAAGCTTCCCCCTCTGGATTATCAGATTGTGTTTTCGGCCCATGGGTTGCTTAATGAATATCTGGAGCCGGTAAAGGTAATTGAAAACGGAAAAATCATGGAAAAACCACCCCTTACGGAGCTGGAAGCCGTGCATTTTTCCCCGCCATATACCAGTATGGAAGCCTTTTTAACCAGCGGTGGTACCGGCACATTAATTTATACCCAGCAAGACCGGGTGGAGAATTTGTTTTACAAAACGATTCGCTACCCCGGACATGCGGACAAGATGCGGTTTTTATTTGAGCTGGGATTTAAGTCGGAAGAACCCATTGTTATTAATGGCCAGGAGATAAGTCCGCGGCAATTTCTGGAAACATTGTTGCAGAAAAATTTGACGTTCAACGCACCGGATGTTGTCCTTACGCGGGTGGAGGTCAGCGGAGTGGCGGAGGATACGCCCCGCAAAATGGTGTACGAATTGGTCGATGTCCAGGATGAAGTGAGCGGCCTGAGCGCGATGATGCGCACTACCGGTTTTACCACTGCCATTATCGGGCAATTGATTCTGGAAGGCGTAATTGACGCCACCGGTGTCCTGCCGCTGGAGGAATCCGTACCCACCGATGTGGTCTTTCAGCGCTTAAAACAACGGAATTTAATTATTAACCGAAGCGTGCAGTAATGGTTCGGCGCAGCAGACATCGACAGTATCTGAAAGAACGGCCGGTTCGGAAACCACCGGTATGGCGGCTGTTGATTTTTCCCTTAGTGTTGTTGGTGCTGGTGTGGTTTGTGTACAATTTGTCCAACATTGCACAGCAACAAACGGAAGCGCAGCATTTTTTGTTTACCCGGAGCCATCTCCC
>WGBF01000482.1 GCA_015494485.1 bacterium
ATCTTCCTTGTAATCCGTTAGCTCGATGTATCCTTCTCCCCCGGTAAACGGTGCTTCAACGGTAACGTTAACGGTATCCCCCGGGGAGGGCAATTGGTTATCCGCCTTAACCGTTAGCCGTTCTTCAGTGGTAACAATTTTTAAATAGGGGTCCCCAATCAAGTTATATTGATGGACCATATCATCATACAGCACAAAATAACTTCGGGGATAAATCAAATCGTTTCCGGAGTAATATGTCCTTCCAGATGTTACATATAAAATTTTACCCAGAGCAATGGCTTCTCCCACGCGAAAACCAGGATTAAATAAAAACTGGTCCACTGCCCACAGCATGGCAAAATCATTGTCCAACCACCCTAAGCCCGAAGAAGCCAGAAGACCAATGGCCCCTTTGTCCTTTGCCAATAACAATTTCTGGGCCAATCCCATGTTTCCGGGATTGTCAAATGCGCCGGTAAAACAGGTCATACTGGTAATAAAAGGATACATGCCTTTATTATTCAGCCGATCCACATCCCGGAGGTTGAACAAATTCACATCCGCCCAAATGGCTCCACCTCCATGCCCCAGAAAGTTGATGTAGTACACTCCGTCATCAAAATATTCGATTAAATCGGTGGTACCGCCAAAGTTGGGGTCATAATCCAGGTTGGGATCCCGCACAGTATTTAACCGATGGGCGGAATGACTGCGGGGAAACAAAACCTGCATGATGCGTGAATTTTGAGAACGGAATACCGGTCGCTGCCGTTGCCCAAATTCAAAGGTAGAGGCATCATTACCACTAATAAACAATGCCTGATTCCGCCACTGAGTTACCGGTGCATTTTGCTCATATTCAATTAACTTATCAATAAACAATGCCACATCGCTGGCGGACATAACCGGAACCCGCCCGACAAACACATCAGGGATGAGGTCATCCCCGGAAAGAAGGCTGTAGGGATAATCCGTAGCCGAGGCACCGAATTTAAATGTCTGGAAGAAAAAGGTGGGCACAAAGTCCGTAAATACCGTAGAATTGGATTTGTAATCGTAATTGGCATCTCCTAAAAACAGCACATATTTCAATTTGTGGGTCTGGTTCCAGTTAAAATAAGCATATTTCAAAAATTCTTTAATGGCCAGGGGCGACTTAATACCCCAATTGAATTCATCATAAATATCCGTAACATTTACCAATTCCACATGTAAACCGGCTTCCCGGCGGTAGTCCCGCAAGCGCAGTGCTTTTTTGTAAAACCGGGGATGGGTTATAATGATGTAATCCGCAGAGTTGGACGGATCATGAAGGGTTAGCTCCGGCCGTTCGGGATCAAACGGCTCGTCTACTTCGATTCGCTTCGGCTTCTTTTTCCGGTCTGCGGTAATGGCAATGTAGCGAACGTTTGGGGATTGAATTTCGTCCTGAAAAACAACTTTGTAATACCGTTTCCCCTTTCTATCATCATATTCAACATTGAAATTGACAATTTTACTGGTGCCAATCTTATAAATTTCAATATCCGGGCGGGTAAAGCCTTTTATTTCAAACTGGAACAGATTTTTGTTGGGAAAGAAAACAATGGATGGTTTCGTAAATTCAATTTCATTTTGAAATGCCCGGTACTGGCGGTCATAGGTTACCTCAAACCAGTTTAATAAAACAATATCGCTTCCAAAATCCGGTTTTACGGGAAGCTGTACGTCCAGAACGTTTTCCCCATGGCGCAAATCAAAATTGCGGATACCTGAATTACCAAAATTACTAACCGTTGCCGTATCCTGATTAAACCATCCCGGTCGGGCGGTACCCACCAGACTGTTGTTTAACCACACCATCACATTGTGCTGGCTTCCTCCGGTTGATTTTCCGGAGAACATTACTTTTACTTTTACCGGTGTAAATGAAGAGGAATCCGGGTAAATTAATTCAAAAGGATATTGTTTTTTACCCACGGACTTAATTCCCGAATCGAAAAACCACAGATCCCGTTTGTAAGATAACTGGCCTGTACTTCCGTATCCCAGACGCTCAAAGCGCTGATTCTTTTCCACATGTACGGTGTAGGAATAAAACGGTGCCGGATTGTAATCAATGGGATTCGAACTTACAATACTGCCGCTTTCCTCCACCATTCGTACGCCCGGAGATCCACCCCATTCCAGAAAATACACATTTTCATTGGTAAACGGATCAACGTACAAGTCGGGATATTGGTCAAAAAACGTCTTTTCATTTCGTTCGCCGTAAAATTCAATAAAATCATCCGCATCAAACCGTCCGTCGTTATCCCCTTCAATCCAGAAAGCAATCTCCCGGCCTTTATTGGTGAGTTTGAATGTGGAAGGATCTATCGTGGCCAGGTCAATTCCGGCATTTTCAACATCCCTGCCGTACACCCGGTAAATTCCGTTTTCCTCTACAATAATGCGCACCCGGTCCGGATGACGAAGAATATTGGCCGTAAACACATCCTTCCCTGAGGTTGCACTGGCAACACCCGCAATTTCAACCATCGACTTATTGGCAACAAATTTTCGGATCAATTGTTGTTCCGATGGCGATATTTGAACAGCGGCTCGACTGGCTGGAGATGAAATGCGCACTTCGACAGTAAACTTCTGATAAAACCGAATACCGGTTTCCACAACCTGAACGGGAAAAATGCGTAACACATACAACCCCACTTCCCGAAACAGCCCCGCATATTCCAGCCGAACAATTGATTGCGGAAAGGGATACCCTGCCCGGGAGTACGTGACCTCCAGACTGTCCGGAGGGGTGTAAAATACCGGAGTAACCCCATTTATATTTAAAACTTTCGCCTGTTTTATCACCGGGGAATATGTCTGTCGGGGTAAACTCAGAGGAATTAGTAATTGCGGCAGAATAGGCTCGCCCGGAATGATATTGGGCATCAGGCCTTTTACCGATGTACCCTGCTCCACAGCATGCTGGATATCGAGTGGTGAGAGTGCGGAAAAATCACATTCCACCACCAAGCGGGAGGGATTTTGTTCAATGATTTTGTAAAATGGTTGTGAATAAACCGCTGAGACAGTCAGAATCAGCCAGGCAATGAACGACAGCATCAATTTTTGCATAGATCACACAGCTTCATTTGGTTCAGTAGCGCAAAATATACGGATTGCTCACCCCCAATCAAAATGAATGTTTTTAAAAACGGGCTGTAATTTCTGAAATTACAGCCCGTTTTGGTGTTCAGGAAATTGTGTTATTTCATAAAAATCATCTTCCGAACCTGACGGAAATTGTGTTCCTTTACGGTGAACACATAGTAATACACACCGTTGGAAACCAGATTTCCATTATCATCCCGCGCATCCCAGCGGATGTTGTCATAAACGCCCGGTTCCATCAACCGACCACTGAACAGGGTACGAATGCGCTGCCCCACCACGTTGTAAATTTCCAGCGTGGCGTGACCTGCTTTTGCAATGGAAATCCGGAACTGGGTGGACGGGTTAAACGGGTTCGGGTAATTCTGAGAAATCGCAAAGGTTTTGGGCACTTCCATCACTGTCGCCGAAACCACCTGCGGAAACTCATTCAACGTGCCATCAAAATCCTTGGAAGCTATTTTGTAATAATAGGTTTTGCCTTCTTCCACATTTTCATCCACATATTCATATTCATGGACCGTATTGGAA
>WGBF01000483.1 GCA_015494485.1 bacterium
AAGCAATTTCAACAGTACTACCGGCAGGGTAAACGAAAAATTCAGGAAGAGACCTTAAAACGCCTGTTGCAACGTGATAGCGACTCAACCACAGTTCGATGAATCGACATTAACCCAGCTGGAATTTCCAGCAATTCTTTCTGCCCTGAAGGAACATATCCGGACTCCCTACGGACATGACGTGCTCCAGACCATTCAACCCTCATCCAACCCGGATACCATTTCCCGCTGGTTGCAGGAAGTGGAAGAACTGAAAGCCATTCTGGATGCCGGGGAAACAATCCCTATTGGATTTCCGGAGGATATTCGGCCGCTGCTGGAAAAAATCCGTCCGGAAGATTCCTTTCTGGAAAGCGACGAATTGCTGCGCATTCGTTCTTACTTATTCTTCCTGGGTGAACTGCGGGCGTTTTTTACCCATTACATGGAGCACCTTCCGACGCTGGTTGACTACATTCGGGCGCTACATCCCCACCGGGATCTGGTACGGGAAATTGACCGCCGGATTGCCCCCGATGGCGAGGTGCTGGATACTGCCAGTCCCGAACTGCGGGAAATCCGCCGCAATATTTTGCGCCTGGAGCAGGAAGAGAAGAGCATGCTGCAACGCTTGCTGCGCCGGTATAAAGAATATTCCCAGGACGAAATTATCACCTTGCGGGATGGCCGCATGGTGTTGGCCATTCAACAGCAATGGGCACATAAAGTCAACGGCATTGTTCATGGTACCTCTTCATCCGGGGCAACGGTTTTTATTGAACCCCTGGAAACCCTGCGCATTAGCAATGAAATCCAGAATCTGCGCATTGAGGAACGCAAAGAAATTATCAAAATATTGCGTCAATTAACCGGAATGATTCGCCGGGTGCGGCAGGATATACTGTACGGTACCGAAAACCTGGGAATGCTGGATTTTATTCACGCCAAAGCAGTATTGGCCCGGGAACTTCGGGCCACAGCGCCCCGGCTAAGTACCGATCCGGTCGTGGAACTCCATCAGGCCCGTCATCCGCTTCTCATTCGGAAAATCGGACATCAAAATGTGGTGCCGCTCCATCTGGAACTGGGAAAAAATTTTGTGACGCTGATTATTACCGGTCCCAATGCCGGAGGGAAAACCGTTAGTTTAAAAACGGTCGGGCTGATTCTTGTGATGGTGCATTATGGCATTCCGGTGCCGGTGCAGCCCAATAGTGTTGTTCCGGTGCTGGAACGAATGATGGTGGATATTGGCGACCAGCAGTCCATTGAACAGGACCTCAGTACATTTTCTGCCCATATTGTCCGATTAAAGGAAATGCTGGCCAACGCCACCCCGCGGAGCTTGCTGCTTATCGATGAAATCGGTACCGGTACCGATCCGCGCGAGGGGTCGGCTCTGGCTATTGCCATTCTGGAACACCTCACCCGGCAACGGGCCCTGACCATTGCCACCACCCATCATGGGGAGTTGAAAGCCTTTGCCCACACCGCCCCGGCCGTGGAAAATGCCTCCATGGAATTTGACCTGGATACGTTGCAACCCACTTACCGCCTGCGAATAGGCGTTCCGGGTAGCAGCTATGCTTTTGAAATTGCCCGACGGTACGGCCTGCCGGAGGAAATTCTTCAAAAAGCACGGGATATTGTGGGGCGGGAACAGGATGTGCTGGAAGCATTGGTTCTGGATTTGCAGAAGAAAATTCAGCAATTGGAAAAAGAACATCGGGAGCTTTCCATTAAATTAAGCGAGGCGGAAGGATTGCGGCAACTGTACCAGCGGCAAGTGGAAGCGCTAAAAAAGGAAAAGAAAACATTAAAGCAAGAGGCATTGCGGGAAGCCCGTCAACTGGTGGATGACGCCCGCAAAAAAATTGAACATCTGGTAGCGGAAATCCGCCGTACGGAAGCCTCCAGAAGCAGTATCAAACATGCCCACAAGGAACTGGAGGAGTTAAAACGTGCACTGCAGCCGGAAGAAGAAGCGCTACCGGAAGTATCCGATGGAGTATTGCGCCCCGGGGATACGGTGTGGATTGAATCGCTTCGGGAGGAAGGAGAAGTGGAAACGCCCCCTGATGAAAAGGGCCGGGTGCGGGTGCTGGTGGGAAATGTACATTTGACCCTGGATGCCCGGAATTTGCGAAAAATTCCGAAGTCCGTGGATTCGGGAGCACCGGCTTCCCGCCGGAAGGGCGAAGCACTGGACACGCTTTCGGAACAGGTGGGGCCGGAGCTGGATGTCCGCGGTCTGGATAGTTACGAAGCCATCGAGGCGGTGGATCGCTATCTGGACCAGGCCAAAGCTGCAGGGTGGGACGAAGTGCGGATTATCCACGGCAAAGGCACCGGCGTGCTTCGGCAGAAAATTAATCAGTTTCTGGGAAAAGATAAGCGGGTGGTTTCCAAGCGATTAGGGCGCTGGGGAGAAGGGGATACCGGTGTAACCATTGTTCGCTTAAAGGAACCGGAGCCGTCCCCCGATGTGTCCACCGATTAACGAAAAAATCATGAGGGAATTATGGAAAAGAAAAAGGCCGAAGTGATTCAAAGCTGGGAAATTGTTTTCCCCAACGATGCCAATCAGCTGGGGACGATGTTCGGGGGCCGCCTGATGGCCATCATGGATAAAACGGCGGCAATCGCTGCCTCACAGTATGCCGGACGTCCTGCCGTGACCGCGTCCACCGAAGCAATGGACTTTATCCACCCGGTAAAGGTGGGGGATCGCATTTTAACCCAGGCCCGCGTCGTGTGGGTGGGGAGAACCTCCATGGTGGTGAAGGTGGATGTGATTGCCGAAAACCCCATTACGCATAAACGGGTCCATACCACCACGGCGTATTTCAACTTTGTGGCGCTGGACAGGGACGGTAAGCCCTGCGAAGTTCCCCGTCTGATTCTGGAAACAGCGGAAGAGCACCAGGAATATCAGATTGCCGAAATCGTTAAAAAGAAAGCCATCGAACGCAAGCGGCACATTCTGGAAGCCAAAGAACAACAAAACAATGCCCCGGAAAAGTAAGATTAAAATACTAATGGATTTTTCCCACCATTGTTTTCCTGTTCGACATTTCTTTCGTTTTCCGGCGTGTTTTACAATTCAGGAAACACTCTCCGTATAATAGAAACAAACGGTCTGCGGTTTTTGGTAACCCTTACTTTGCCCCGCTGATGTTCATTAAATCGATGGATAATGTTTTTAGAGAAGCCGATGTAGAGATTGCGGTCTTTCAGGGAGAGGAGAACGTAGACGAAATGGGCTTGGGGGTAAGCAAAATTCGTTGTGATGGAAGATCCATTCAATGCAGAAAATAAAACATTAGTGCCCGCCTGATGGGCAGGCGGGTGGGACTCCCTGCCTGATTGCACCGGCAAGCAGGCCTGCCTGACTGTGTCAGCAAGCAGGCCTGCCCCATCCATGGGGCAGGTAAAGAACCCGCACGGGCGTTATGGAAACAAGTGGTAGTTTTTTAAGAGTAGTTTCAGTTTTCTTCGAATATGGGATTTTTTAAAGTGTTTTTCATTCTTCACAGCGGTATCGAGGTCGGGGAAGCATTCCCAGTAGAGGAGAACAAACGGCCTGCGGTTTTTGGTAACCCTTACTTTGCCTCGCTGATGTTCGTTGAACCGTTGGATGATGTTTTTAGAGAAACCGATGTAGAGATTGCGGTCTTTCAGGGAGAGGAGAACGTAGACGAAATGGGCTTGGGGGTAAGCAAAATTCGTTGCGATGGAAGATCCATTCAGTGAAGAAAATAAAACATTAGTGCCGAGGGCGGGACTCGAACCCGCACGGGCGCAATGCCCACTAGATCCTGAATCTAGCGCGTC
>WGBF01000484.1 GCA_015494485.1 bacterium
ATTACCTGATTGACCAGGCTAAACTGGAATACTTAACCGGTACACCGTTGACAAATTAAACAGAGGAGTTTTTCAATGAAAAAATGGACACTTCTGGCGCTTATTCTGATTGTTATTCCTGTGAGTGTAGGCATTATTGGCTGCAGTTCATCCGATAAAGCGGCAAATGAACAACAGGCCGAAGGGCAATTGTGGACGTGCGGTATGCATCCGGAAGTTATTCTGGATGAACCGGGGAATTGTCCCATTTGCGGTATGGAATTGGTGCCGGTAAAAGGGAGCGGTGGTGCTCAGGCCGGGCATGAAACGCAACAGCACGAACATCAGTCAGCCGAAGCGGCTAACGGGGAAGGCGATCATTCCCAGCACAATATGGAAGCTCCCGAACAAAAGGCAAAAACACAAACTGGAAAAGAAAAAAAGAAACGTAAAATTTTATACTGGCGGGCACCTATGGATCCCACCGAAATCTACGACCGCCCCGGGAAATCCAAAATGGGGATGGACCTGATTCCGGTGTACGAAGACGAAGCGGAATTGGGATCCGGGGGTGTTGTAAAAATTGACCCTGAAATTGTCCAGCAGATGGGTGTGCGCACCACTGAAGTAAAGAAAATGGATTTTCATCGCGTCATCCGGACGGTAGGGTATATTGATTACAACGAAGAGAAATTGTACACTGTGTCCCCCAAAATTTCCGGCTGGATTGATAAATTGTACGTGGATTTTACCGGGCAGGAGGTCCGAACGGGGCAGCCCTTGCTGGAAATTTACTCCCCCGAATTGGTGACCACCCAGGAAGAATATTTGCTGGCCCTGAAAAATAAACAGGCGTTGCAAAACGCATCGTTTAAATCGATTCAGGAAGGGGCCGAATCGCTGTTAAAAGCCTCCTATCAGCGCCTGCGGTACTGGGATATCCCGGAATCCGAAATCCGCCGACTGGAAACAACCCGGCAGGTGCGCAAAACCTTACAATTGCAGTCGCCCGCCAATGGTGTTGTCATTCATAAAAATGCCGTGGAAGGCAGTTTTGTAAAAGAAGGCATGCCGTTGTACCAGATTGCCGATCTGTCCACGGTGTGGGTGTATGCTTCCATTTATGATTATGAATTGCCATGGCTGGATTTAGGAAACGAAGCCACTATGGATCTGTCCTATTATCCGGGCAAGTCGTTTACCGGTAAAATCATCTACATTTATCCCTATCTGGATAAAAAAGCCCGTGTGGCCAAGATTCGTATGGAGTTCTCCAATCCCAATCTGGAATTAAAACCCGGTATGTATTCCAATGTTATCGTTAAAGGGCGGGTTATTCCGGATGCTCTGGTGATTCCCTCTGAAGCGGTCATTCGCTCTGGCGTACGGAACATCGTATTTGTGGCGCGTGGAAAGGGCAAGTTTGAACCGCGTCAGGTGAAACTGGGTGAAGAAGGAGAAAATGGATTGGTGCGGGTGATTTCCGGGCTGTTACCGGGAGAAAAAGTGGTTACCTCAGCCCAGTTCTTGCTGGATAGCGAAAGCCGGCTACAGGAAGCTATCCAGAAATTGTTGCAGGAACGGATGAAAAAAGGTGCATCGGCGGGGAAACAAGCTCAGCCCCCGGCAACACAGCATAATCATTAATTCAACAATTGAGGCGTTGAAGACGGAACCTGAAGTATGGAGCGTAGAAAATGTTAGAAAAAATTATAGAAGCATCGGTAAATAATCGCTTTCTTATCCTGATTTTTACCGCCATTATTGCCTTTGCAGGCTTGTACACCATGTTGAATACCCCGGTGGATGCCATTCCGGATTTAAGTGATGTTCAGGTAATTATTTTTACCGAATATCCCGGTCAGGCACCCCAGGTGGTGGAAGATCAGGTCACCTATCCCTTAACTAGTGCCATGCTGGCCGTACCCTTTGCCAAAGTGGTGCGGGGGTATTCCTTTTTTGGCCTGTCCTTTGTGTATATCATTTTTGAAGACGGAACGGACCTGTACTGGGCCCGAAGCCGTGTTCTGGAATATTTGAATTATGTGTCCAAACGATTACCTCCTGGCGTCACCCCAACCCTCGGTCCGGATGCGACCGGGGTGGGGTGGGTTTATGAATACGTGCTGGATGGTGGCGATAAATACGATTTGCAGCAATTGCGTTCCATTCAGGACTGGTACCTGCGGTATGAATTAATGAGCGTGCCCGGTGTGGCAGAAGTGGCCAGCATTGGCGGCTACGTGAAACAGTACCAGGTGGAGGTGGATCCCAACAAACTGGCGGCCTACAACATCCCCATCTCAAAAGTGCGCATGGCCTTGAAGCGGAGCAACAACGACGTCGGGGGGCGCTTAATTGAAATGGGCGAAACGGAATTTATGATCCGCGGTCTGGGGTATATTAAATCCATTCAGGATGTGGAAAACATCCCCATTGGCGTGGATGAAACCGGCACTCCCATTTACATAAAGAATGTTGCCAATGTGCAAATCGGGCCGGAGCTCCGGCGCGGGCTGGCGGAATGGAATGGTGAAGGAGAAGTAGTCGGTGGCATTATTGTGATGCGCTGGGGCGAAAACGCACTGAAGACCATCCATGCGGTTAAGGAAAAACTAAAAGACCTGGAAAAGGGACTTCCGGAAGGGGTGAAAATTGTTCCGGCCTACGACCGTTCCGGTTTAATTGAGCGGGCCATCGAAAACCTGGAACACAAGCTGCTGGAAGAAAGTATTGTTGTCGCTCTTGTCACGATTATTTTCCTGTTGCACTTCCGAAGTTCGTTAGTGGCTATTTTGACCCTGCCGCTGGGAATTCTCATGGCATTCATCGTCATGTATTACCAGGGCATTAATGCCAACATCATGTCTCTGGGAGGTATTGCCATTGCCATTGGCGCCATGGTGGATGCGGCCATCGTCATGATTGAAAATGCCCATAAACACATTGAGCGGGATGGCGGGAAAAAGGACCACTGGCAAATCATTATTGATTCGTCCAAAGAAGTGGGCCCGGCCCTCTTCTTCTCCCTGTTAATTATTACGCTCTCTTTCCTTCCGGTATTTGCCCTTCAGGCGCAGGAAGGACGATTGTTTAAACCGTTAGCCTACACCAAGACCTACTCCATGGCTGCAGCGGCGTTGTTATCCTTAACGCTGGTACCGGTTCTAATGGGATATTTTATTCGCGGGCGCATTATGCCGGAAAGTAAAAATCCCATTAACCGCTTCTTAATAAAGATTTACGATCCCATCATCCACAAAGTCCTCAAGTACAAATGGACTACCATTATTGCAGCGCTGGTGGTGCTCATCATTTCTATCTGGCCGGTGGAACACATTGGGTCGGAATTTATGCCCCCGCTGAACGAAGGGGATCTGTTGTACATGCCCACCACGGATCCGGGCATTAGTATTACCAAGGCTAAGGAAATATTGCAGCAAACGGACAAAATCATTAAGAGCTTCCCGGAAGTGGAAAGCGTGTTCGGGAAAATCGGACGGGCCGAAAGTGCAACGGACCCGGCGCCGCTGTCCATGATTGAAACCACCATCACCCTGAAACCCAAGGAGCAATGGCGTCCGGGCATGACCATCGATAAGCTGGTTAAGGAATTGGACAAAGCCATTCAGTTTCCGGGGGTAACCAATGCCTGGACCATGCCCATTAAAACCCGTATTGACATGCTTTCCACGGGAATTAAAACGCCCATCGGTATTAAGCTGATGGGGCCGGATCTCCAGGTGTTGTCCGATCTGGGGGGGAAATTGAGTCTGTGGTGCGTGAAGTTCCTGGGACCCTCAGCGTGTTTGCCGACAAAACCGTGGGCGGTAACTATCTGGATTTCAAAATTAAGCGGGAAGAAGCTGCCCGCTACGGACTTACCGTAGGCGATGTGCAGGATGTTATTCAGTCCGCCATTGGCGGTATGAACGTCACCTATACGGTGGAAGGGCTGGAACGGTATCCGGTAAACGTCCGCTACATGCGGGAACTGCGGGATAATCTGCCCATGCTCAAACGCGTGTTAATTAGCACCCCCACCGGTGCAAAAATTCCGCTGGAATATGTTGCAGATATTGAAATCAAAAAAGGTCCCCCGGTGATTAAAAGTGAAAATGCCCGCAAGACCGCCTGGTTGTATGTGGACATTCGGGATATTGATGTGGGGACTTACGTGAAATTGGCTAAGCAGGCCGTGGAAGAAAAGGTGGATTTCCCGGAAGGTTACAGCATTGTTTGGAGCGGGCAGTATGAATACATGGAACGTGCTCAAAAACGGTTGCAGATTGTGGTGCCCATTACGCTGGTGATTATCTTCCTGTTACTGTACTTCAATTTTAAAAACATCACCGAAAGTTTAATTGTAATGCTCTCCCTGCCATTTTCGCTGGTGGGTGGTATCTGGTTTATGTATTTCCTTAACTATAATTTCAGTGTGGCCGTGGGTGTTGGATTTATCGCTCTGGCAGGGGTAGCTGCAGAAACCGGCGTGGTGATGTTGATTTATCTGGACCATGCGTACAAAGACCGCCTTTTAAAAGGTAAAATGCGCAACCTGGGTGACCTGTATGAAGCCATTATCGAAGGGGCCGTGGAACGTGTCCGGCCCAAGATGATGACAGTAACCGCCATTATGGCCGGGTTGTTGCCCATCTTGTGGGGCAGTGGAACAGGCTCTCAGGTAATGAAACGAATTGCCGCCCCCATGGTGGGTGGTATGGTTACCTCAACCATATTAACGTTGATTGTCATTCCCGCTATTTATTACCTGTGGAAGAGCCATGAAGTAAAACGGTTACAGGCACAACTTGCTGCCGGTGACAGTCAGGCACCTTCTGAGGCGGGAAGCGACGATGAAGGGGATAAAGCATGATACCCGTGTTGTTTAAAATAGGCCCTCTGGAAGTAGGCAGCTTTGGTGTGATGATGCTGCTGGGATTTCTGATCCCCGGCCTGTTACTCAAGAACGAACTGCAGCGCCGGGGGTATCCCGGTGAGTGGGCCTGGGACCTGATTGTGTGGGCCGCTATCGGTGGTATTGTCGGTGCACGGTTGTACTTCATTCTGGAGCATGTCCCGGATTTTCTGAATGACCCTCTGGGTATGCTGTTCAGCCGGGGTGGGCTTTCCTGGTTTGGCGGGTTTATTCTGGGTGCCGGAGCGGTGCTCTACAAATTAAAGAAGTTACCGGCTCCCACCGTGGAAATTCTGGATGCCCTGGCACCCCTGTTGCTTCTGGGGTATGCCATTGGCCGCATTGGGTGTTTACTGGCCGGCGACGGCGATTACGGTCCACCCACGGATTTACCCTGGGGCATGGCATTCCCCCACGGGGTAGTGCCAACGGACGTTCCGGTGCATCCCACGCCGTTGTACGAAACCCTTATGGCCGGCGGGCTGTTCTTCGTTCTCTGGTCCCGACGCCATCGTCTGTCTTTTCGGGGAGAAATGCTTTCCCTTACCCTCATCGCCTTTGGAGCAGAACGGTTTATTGCGGAATTCTGGCGTTTAACGCCCAAGTTCTGGGGGTGGATGACCGTTCCCCAGTTCTTTTCGCTGTTAACAATTGCGGTCGGAATTATTGCGTTTAAAGAATTTAAACATCGCAATGTGCCGCAAACACAAAACACAAAGGGACAACCATGAAAGAAATCAAAGCATTTATTCGGCGTGAAAAAGCCCAGTATGTACTGGAATCCCTGGAGAAGATGGGAATAAACGGATACACCTTAAGTGATGTCATGGGGCACGGCGCACTGGCAGACCCTACCCAGAGCCAGTATTCCATTGAATACGTGGAGCGGTTTTCCAAAATATCCAAACTGGAACTGGTGTGCCGGGATGATCAGGAGGATGCCATTGTGGACTGTATCCGCCGCTGTGCCTATACCGGTTTACCGGGTGATGGAATCATTTACGTGACCCGTATTGAACGCGCAATAAAAATCCGCAACGGTGCGGAAAATGAGGCGGCGATTTAACGCCAAATCACTAACAAAATACAGGAGGAAGTTATCATGAGCAGTAAAATCATTCACATTCTAACCGCCGCAGCCGTGGCGTTTGTATTGATTCAGCCGGGTGTTGCCCAGGAGCATCCCCGGGGCAATCCCCCCATGCAGCAACACATGGGTGCTCAACAGCAGATGGGCCAGCAGATGATGAACATGCAGCAGATGCAGCAGCACATGAAGCAAATGATGGCCCGCATGCAGACCATGATGCAGGGTATGCAGCAGATGGGGCAGCACAAAGGCATGATGGGTGGCCAGGGTCATCAGGGTATGATGATGGGCGGCCAGCACATGAGCCAGATGATGCAGCACATGCAGGAAATGGGGAAAAATATGGAACAGATGATGGCGCATATGCAGCAGATGATGCAAAATCAGGAGATGATGAAAAATCCCCAGATGCGAGAACACATGCGGAACATGCGAAAACAAATGCAACAAATGATGCAGGCCATGGATGAAATGATGAAGGAAATGGAAAAAATGCATCAACAGGGCAAGATGCAGAAGAAATAAGCCTCATCAACCGCAGCCGGGGGGAGTCGGCGTATTGCCGGCGCCTCCCTGGTTGTAAGCATGAATAAAGAAAAGGAGAACGTGATGAAAAAGGTATTAGGAATTCTTTTGGCCTTGATAGTGCTCAGCTTGTGGATGCCGTTCAACAATTCTCATCAAACCCTCCTGGCTCAGAAAGGGGAATGGAAAGCACCCGCCTGGGCGGATACGCTGAAGAATCCGTTCCCCAATGATGCCAAAGCCATTCAGGCCGGGCAAAAAATTTACGGCCAACTGTGTGCCATTTGCCATGGCAATACCGGTAAAGGCGATGGGGTGGCTGGCATGGCATTGAATCCGCGTCCGGCAAATCTAACGTCGGAAAAAGTTCAACGTCAAAGTGACGGTGCCATTTACTGGAAAATTACCACCGGTCGGCCGCCTATGGCTTCCTACAAAGCATCGTTGACAGATGAGCAACGGTGGCAGCTGGTGAATTATATACGCTCATTAGGCAAAAAGAAAAAATAATATTAAGGCTGGAGGTGGTGTGATGAAACGTTTCAACAAATTGAGTATGATGGTTGCGGTGTTAATTGTTGGATTTTTGTTACCTCTCTACGGACAGGATGCGGCTACCCTCCAACAGGAAGTGGATGCGTTAAAGCCCCGTTTAAGCCGGTTCTTGCTCCGTGGGTATGCCCATTCCGGATTTGAAAAATTTGAAGAAGGCAGCAGTTTTGTGGGCGGCAGTTTCAATCCCATTTTCCTGTGGCAACAATCGGACCGCCTGTTGTTTGAAGCAGAATTGGAGGTGGAATTGGAAAACGGGACGACGCGCCTGGGGCTGGAATACGCCAACATGTCGTTTATTCTAAGTAAGCGGGCAATCGTTCGTGTGGGGCAATTCCTCATTCCATTTGGTATCTTTGCGGAACGGCTGCACCCCCGTTGGATTAATCGTTTGCCATCCAATCCCCTGGGGTTTAGTCACGGGGAACAGGTAGGACCATCATCCGCTCTGGGCGTTGAGCTGCGAGGGGGCGCTCCGGTCGGGAGCGGGAAAATTAATTACTCTGTTTATGTGATTAATGGCCCCACGTTAAATGATGGCAGTGTGGAAGCCGAAGAAGTGGGCCAGCTTCACTATGACAATTACGAAGACAACAATGACAACAAAGCCATTGGCGGACGGCTTGGCATATTACCCTTTTCCAGCTCAGCATTGGAGCTGGGGGTATCCGCCCAGATGGCAAATGTGGGTGACCGCGGTTCTGTATATGAAAATACCGGTGCCCAGTTATTTGCCGTTGATGTATCCTTCGTGAAAAATATTACCCCGTTGAAGAGTATTGTGGACATTAAGGCACAATATAATCTGACCCGCGTAAATCGGGAAACCTACACGGTGGGTACGGAAACCTTCCGTTTTAAAAATGAGAGCAATGCGTATTTTGTCCAGGGTGTCATTAAACCGGCGTTTGTAAGCAATACGTTTCTTCAGAAGCTGGAATTGGCCGGCCGCTATTCGGCCCTGCAACTGGCTCCGGATGCGCCCTGGGGAGCAGAAAAAACGCAATGGGCCGTTAGTGTGAACTACTGGCTGGATTGGCGAACGGTCATCAAATTCTCCTACCAGTATACGGATTCCCCGGTATCCGAACATCTGGAAGCTGAAGGTGGAAGCGGTGGTGGCGGAGCCGAAGAAGAAGGCGGTACGCCGCTGGGTGGCGCATTTCTGGTTCACTGGTCGTTCGGATTTTAATCATAGAACAAGGAGAGTAAAAATGAAGAGGAAAACGAAATCAATATTATTTGGCTTATTTGTTGGGTTGTTTGCCATTGGCAGTCTGGTGCTGGTTAGTTGTTCCGGATCCTCCCAGTTGGTAACGGAAAAAACGGGTGCTCAACTGTGGGGCGAAAACTGTGTGCGGTGCCACAATGCCCCCAGCCCGCCCTCCTTTAATGATTACCAATGGGAAACCATTGCCCTGCACATGCGGGTACGGGCATCATTAACTGAAGAAGAAGTGGCAAAAATCGTTGAATTCTTGAAAATGGCAAATTAACGGAAGATGGTAAAAATCATGAAACATGTCGTACGTCAAATTCCATCGTGGCTCCTCCTGCTTCTGATGGTAAGCGGGGCACTGGCTACGGAAGGCCAGTGGTCCATTTTCGGATACGTTTCCTATTCCAACGGGAACTATTATTTAACGGAACCCACCCGCAATTTCTATATTGCGGGGGGCTTCCGCTATCGCACATTAAAGTGGAATGCTTCCCTTAGTGTGCCGCTGGTTATTCAAAATTCCAATCTGGTACAGCAAACGGGTAACGTGTTTTTCCCCATGGGACCGGAAACCGATACGGATGGTGCCAGCGGATGGCCAAACAATATGGGAATGGGCAATTGGGGACGGCACCGGAATTTTCAGCCACCCTCTTCGCAGTACATAAGCGGACTGGGGGATGCCTACGGATATGCAACGTATCAGTTAATTGGGGGCGATTTTAAAACGTACACCTTAAATGTAAACGGACAAGTTAAAATCCCTACCGCCAATCGAACATTCGGCACCGGTGAGTGGGATTTTGGCGGCAGCCTGGCGTTTCAAAAATTGTTTACCGGAACATTCAGTATGGGGGCAGAGCTGGGGTATTTAGTCATTGGCGACCCGGATTCCATTCAGTTTCAAAACCCGGTATTTGGCAGTTTTTCCGCCAATTGGGTATTGGGCCCGCATTTTTCCGTATCAGCGTATTACTTGTGGTATTCCACAATTCAGGCGGGGATAGAACCTCCGCGGTATCTCAATTTAGGTTTTTATTATTTGATAACGGATAAAGTTGCTTTATCCGGTACAATTGGACGAGGGTTTACCAAATCCAGTGCGGCTTTTACATCGTTTGTGTCACTTGAAGTAACGCTTTAATCATAGAGGAGGATTTATATGTTTGATATTACATTGATTCATCCAAAATTGGTTCATTTCCCGATTGCATTTTTACTGGCAGCATTGGTATTCGATGTTTGGGGGATGATTAAAAAAGATTCGTTTTACTACCGGGTCGGCTGGGTCAATTTGGTGTTGGCCATTTTGTTTTCCGTTTTTGCCATTATATCCGGCTTACTGGCAGCAAATAATGTACCCCATAATGATTTGTCCCACGAGACAATGGAGTTGCACGAAACGCTTGGGTATGTCATTGGTGGTATTCTTCTCATATTGTTTTTATGGCGGCTCCGACTTAAAGGAGAATTACCCCAGAAAGGAAGAGCGGTGTATGTGTTGTTGTTATTGGGAGTAGCCGTTACCGTTGTGATAAGCGCGGATTTAGGGGGCAAAATGGTATATGAATATGGTGTTGCAGTAAAAGCCGTTCCGCAAACGGAAAGCGGGGAACATTCCCATAACGGAGATGGGGGCCATTCCCATGGAACAACAGAAAGTACAGAAGATCATGACCATACCGGTGATGCCCCTAATGATCAAGAAACATATGAACATGATTCGGGAATGGAAGAGCATAGCCCATCTTCCCAGGAAACACCTGTACCCAATAAAAATCCCGAAAGCTCAAAAACCGTGCACACCCACGATGATGGCACGGTTCACGAACACTAAAATAAGGAGGATGAACCATGAGTTACTTTTATGCACGTACCGTTAATCTCTCATTCGATGACGCGATTCAGCGGGTTACCGAAACCCTGAAAGAAGAAGGGTTTGGAATTTTAACAGAGATTGATGTTAAGGAAACTCTGAAGAAAAAGCTGGATGTGGATTTCCGGCCCTATCGTATTCTGGGTGCATGCAATCCGCCCTTTGCCTACAAGGCTCTGCAAACGGAAATCCATGTGGGCACCATGCTTCCCTGTAATGTGGTGGTGCAGGAATTACCGTCCGGAGAAGTGGAAATTGCCGCTGTGGATCCGGTGGCTTCCATGCAGGCTATTGATAATGCAGAGTTGCGGAGCATTGCCGAAGAAATCCGGCAGAAGCTGCGCCGTGCAGTGGATGCCGTTTAATATAGATCCGGGGAATCCTGCTTAGACGTGGGATTCCCCTATAAAAAAGGAGGTGGTATCATGATGGGCAACGGATGGTTTTGGGGACATATGGGATTTGGTTGGTTTATCTGGCTGATTATTCTGGCGGTTTTTGTGTGGTTGGTTGTACAGATTGCTTCCCGTAACCGCAGTGGCGGCGAAGGTAGCACCCGAACGGAAACACCGCTGGAAATTCTGAAAAAACGGTATGCCCGAGGCGAAATCAGTAAAGAAGAATTCGAAAGAATGAAAAAAGATTTAATGGAATGAGATTCATGAAAAAGGGCCTGTTCAACATCATGCGTTTTTTTGCTGCCCTGGGGGTGCTGGTACTCCAGTGGGGGTGCCAGCAGCCTGCCGGGGGAGACGCGGGCGAGGAGCAAAACGTGACGCTCTCTATAAATCGCCCTTCGGATGGGGCGACTGTTGCACAGGTGGATACCATCGAAGTGAACGCCTCCGGGCAATTTCGGAAGCTGGAGATTTACGTGGATTCTATACTGGTGAAGACATTCTTTACCGCACCGTTTAACTATCGCTGGTTAGCAGGGTACTGGGCCGATGGCGGAACACATACCATCCGGGCGGTAGCGCGAAATGATGACGGTAATGTAGTGGGATCGGATGAGATTCGTGTAACGATACCCAATACTGTTGCCATTACTCCGGAATTGGTATCTCCCATTCAAAATCGCATTCTTACAAATCCCGATGTGGTTGAATTTTCCTGGGAGGCAACCGAAGAAGCAAAGGAATACCGGTTTCAACTGGCGGTAGATGAGCAATTTCAACGCCTCAAAACACAACAGGTGTTAACGGAAACCCGCGTGGCATTACCGATACCGGATGCCGGGGTGTATTACTGGCGGGTGCGGGCGATCCATCAAAGCGGACAAAGTGGCCCCTGGAGCGTGCCGTTTGCCGTCGAAATTCGACGGGTGGTCACCGCTACCCTTTCCAGTATCCAGGCACTGGTGTTTGACAAACGGTGTGCTATCCCTAATTGTCACGTGGGGGAATATGCCGCTCAGGGACTGGATTTATCCCGCGGAAACAGCTATGACCATCTGGTGTACGTGTACAGTTTTGAGGTGCCTTCCATGTATTTGGTTGAGCCGTATGCCAGCTCCCGAAGTTACCTGATTACCAAACTGGAAGGGGGCGACTCATTGCAGGGAGCACAAATGCCGTTGTCGGGCGAAAAACTGTCCCAAAGCGTTATCGATTCCATAAAAAAATGGATAGATATTGGAGCGCCAAACAATTAACCTCTAAAGGGGGAATGGACCATGAAAGACCATAATCAACATAAAGACCATTTGCATGAGCACGACCATGAGCATCATCAGCACAACCATACCGGGGAAACGGTGGAAGCGCAGGAAACGGTGACGGAAGAACACCACCATGCCCATCACCCGGCGCATCATGAGCATCCGTCAGGCGGAGATCACAAAAGCCATGCGCATGGGGGGCATCACGACCACCACGCCCATATGGTAGCGGATTTTCGGAAGCGGTTCTGGATATCCCTGGTGTTAACAATTCCGATCCTTCTGTTATCCCCGATGATTCAGAAATTTCTGGGATTGGGTACCCTGTTTCAATTTACCGGCAGCCTGTACCTTACATTTATCCTTTCTTCCGTCGTGTTCTTTTACGGTGGGTATCCTTTCCTCAAGGGTATCTGGGATGAATTGCGCAAAGGCCAGCCGGGAATGATGACCCTGATTGCCCTGGCCATCTCCGTGGCCTATTTCTACAGTGCGGCGGTAGTGTTTGGACTACCGGGGAAAATGTTTTTCTGGGAACTGGCCACGTTAATTGACATCATGCTGCTGGGCCACTGGATTGAAATGAAATCCGTTATGGGGGCATCCCGGGCTCTGGAAGAACTGGCAAAGCTGATGCCCTCCGAAGCACACAAATTACAACCCGATGGCTCCGTTGTGGATGTTTCTGTGGATACCCTGCAGCCGGGAGACCGGGTGCTGGTGAAGCCGGGGGAGAAAATTCCCGTGGATGGCATTGTCGTGCAGGGCGAAACATCGGTCAATGAATCCATGCTGACCGGGGAATCCAAACCGGTAACCAAAAAGGAAGGCAGCAAAGTTATTGGCGGAGCTATTAACGGGGAAGGTTCCATTATCGTTGAGGTGCAGCGCACCGGAAAGGAATCGTTCCTTTCCCAGGTAATTGAATTGGTGAAGGAGGCACAGGAAAGCAAATCCAAAACCCAGGACCTGGCCAACCGTGCGGCCTTCTGGCTAACGTTGATTGCCATCGGTGGCGGTGCCATTACGCTGTTTACCTGGCTGTTCGTTATGGGCAAAGATTTTGCCTTTGCCCTGGAGCGAACCGTTACCGTAATGGTGATTACCTGTCCCCATGCCCTGGGGCTGGCTGTGCCGCTGGTTGTTGCGGTGTCCACTGCCATTTCAGCCCGCAATGGCTTGTTAATTCGCAACCGGGCCGCGTTTGAGGCTGCGCGCAACATCCAGGCCATTTTATTTGACAAAACCGGTACTTTGACCCAGGGGAAATTTGGTATCACCGATGTGGTTGTGTTTGATGATTCCCTTAGCGAAGAAAAACTGGTTTCCTTAGCTGCTGGCGTGGAAGCACATTCCGAACACCCCATTGCCAAAGGGATTGTGCAGTCCGCAGAAAACATTCCTGAAGTAACGGAATTTAAAGCCATCCCCGGTAAAGGGGCACGGGGTATGGTAGATGGAAAAGAAGTGTACGTTGTTAGTCCGGGATATTTGCGGGAAAAAGGCATTCCCTTTGATGAAGCGCGAATTGAAACGCTGAGTGCTCAGGGGAAAACGGTAATTTTTGTTTTGGTCGATACCCGTCTGGCGGGTGCCATTGCGCTGGCGGATATTATCCGGCCCGAATCCAAAATTGCCATTCAACGGCTGAAAGAAATGGGTATTCGCACCATGATGATTACCGGGGATAACCGCCAGGTTGCCCGCTGGGTGGCCGAAGAATTGGGGCTGGATGAGTATTTTGCCGAAGTACTGCCGCAGGAAAAAGCGGAAATGGTGAAAAAAGTGCAGGCACGGGGCCTCACGGTTGCCATGACCGGCGACGGGGTGAATGATGCACCGGCACTAGCACAGGCGGATGTGGGCATTGCCATTGGCGCGGGAACGGATGTTGCCGTGGAAACGGCTGATATTGTTCTGGTACGGAGCAATCCGCTGGATGTGGTTGCCATTATTGGACTGGCAAAAGCCACCTACAAA
>WGBF01000485.1 GCA_015494485.1 bacterium
TATAAGAGACAGATTAAATGGAGAGAAATTGTGGGTTTGCGAAATATTTTAATCCATGAATATTTTGGAGTCGATGAAAACGTAGTTTGGGGAATCATTACAAAAGATATCCCCGAACTTAAAAATCAAGCAATACGAATTTTAGATGAGTTGCAACAGATTAAAGGCAAAAATACAGAATGAATATAAAGGAAAGAAGAACATAAATGGGCAAATCTAAAGGACTAAATATACTTTTTATTTGTGCTAAGTTTCAGTTCAACAAAGAATAAGGGGACTGACAATCACTATAAATTAAAAAACACCTCTTTGAATTGTGCGCAAAAAACAATTTTAGGGCCGAGGTAGGGGAAATATCAATACAGGTAAAAAGATGAGCACTATTTATTTTTCAAGATATTGTGGTGACCTGAAATCGGATGTTTTTTTATCATTCAAGAATGGAATATCCCCTTTTCTTCCCGATTTCAACTGTTACTGCGAAATTGTTACATTCTATTGAAAATAAAACATAACATATGAGGTATAGAATGGATGTCGTCTTACAAACCCAAATAGAGGGTGCCCGGTTACTGAACCGGGGCAAAGTGCGGGATATTTATGAGGTGGACGCCGGGCATCTGTTGCTGGTGGCTACAGATCGCATTTCCGCGTTTGATGTGGTCATGAATGAGGGCATTCCCGGAAAAGGCATTGTGTTAACCCAGATTTCCAAATTCTGGTTTGAACAGACCCGCGATATTGTCCCCAATCATTTTATTACCGATAACGTGGCGGAATTTCCGGGGCCGTTTAACCAGTACCCGGAGCAATTGAAGGGGCGCGCTATGCTGGTTCGCCGCACGAAACCGTTACCGGTAGAATGCATCGTGCGGGGATACCTGGCGGGTTCCGGCTGGAAAGAATACAAGAAATCCGGCACGCTCCACGGCACGCCGCTGCCGCCGGGGCTTCGGGAATCGGACAAACTACCGGAACCCATGTTTACCCCTTCAACCAAAGCCGAGAGTGGGCACGACGTTAACATTTCCTTTGATGAAATGAAACAGATTATTGACCCCGAACTGGCTGAAACGGTAAAAGATATCAGTATCCGACTGTACAAACGGGGGCAGGAAATTGCGGAACCCAAAGGCATCATTATTGCGGATACCAAGTTTGAGTTTGGTCTGAAGGACGGTGAGCTGCTTTTGATTGACGAAGTGTTAACCCCGGATTCATCCCGCTTCTGGCCGCGGGAAACGTACGAACCCGGGAAATCCCAGCCCAGCCTGGATAAACAATATGTGCGGGATTATCTGGAGTCCCTGGACTGGAACAAGCAGCCACCCCCACCGCCACTACCGGAAGAAATTGTGAAGAATACATCGCTGAAATACCAGGAGATCCTGAAAATTCTGGTGGGTAAAACACTGGACGACATTCTGGGGGATGCGTAACGGGGATTGGTCTGCTTTTCCCGGAGGTTGGTAGGCCGCAAGCCGCATCGGGAGGAGGCTTCTGCAACAGGTAGAATTCGTTACTGAATTAGTCGCACAAAGCATCTGGAAGGGCGTATGAAATACACAGCGAGTATCATCGGAGCCGGAAGCTGGGGAACCAGTCTGGCCATTGTGCTGGCCGAAAAAGGGCTTTCGGTAGGCATGTGGGTGCGCAAACCGGAATACCGGGTGCAAATGGAGGAGGCGCGTGAAAATGTGCGGTATCTCCCCGGTGTGCGGTTGCCGGAAAACATTTTTTTGACCAGTGACCTGGAGGAAGCGGCACAGGCAGAGACAATCGTCATGGCGGTGCCCACCCACGCCATGCGAACCGTGGCTGGGCAGCTTCAATCCTATTTAAAACCCGATTCGCTGGTGGTGAACGTCTCCAAAGGTATTGAAAACGATACTCTGTTGCGCATGAGCCAGGTTCTGGAAGAAACCCTTCAAATTTCTCCCAACCGCATTTCCACCCTGTCCGGGCCCAGTCACGCCGAAGAGGTAAGTCGCAAAATTGCCACCGCGGTGGTGGCGGC
>WGBF01000486.1 GCA_015494485.1 bacterium
ACCCTGAAGAATGAAATTCAGCGCGTCGAATTTGGAGAGGGAAAGTTCGCTGGCCAGTTGAAGTGGATGAAATGGCGGTGCATTGTGGTGGCGGATGAGAAATTCCAGCAAGTGTTTAAGCAGTTGTTTTGAAACACCCTGTTGGTACAGCGTTCGGAAAGGAGGCCGCAGGCGATTTTTAATTAACATAAAATACTCTTTTCGTTTTGGCGGGAAAAAGATAACGGATAATGGGAACCCAAACTGTAAGCCACCTTATGTTGGGGAATGTTCATTGGTCAGTACCAGTTTAACAATTCGGAATCCACCGTTTTTCCTCACAAAAAACGTTGAAGTTTCTGCCCAAAAATTCATTTGCACACGTTTCATTTTTGCATTTACGGTTTAAGTGCCGTATTTTACGCGGAGTTGTAAACTGGGTGTCTCAATGTAACACAAATGTGGGTTGAATATGACTCAACGGGACAAATCTCTGCAGAAGTTTTGTGGAAAAGTACTGATCGTTGGTGCTGGCAACGCGGCCACCAAACTCCTGAAGGTGTTTCAGGAACACCCGGATTTAAAGATTATCGGGGTGGTGGATATTAACCCCCAGGCACCGGGACTAACCGTTGCCCGCGAGATGAACATTCCCACCGGATCGGATTACCACCCCTTTTTGCAGCAGAAACCGCACCTGATTTTGAATTTAACCGGGCAGCAGGCCGTCCAGGAGCACCTTCTCCGGGAAAAAGAAGCAGAATCGGAGGTCATTGGTGGAAACAGCGCCCTCTTGCTGTGGACGTTAATTTCATTGTATCAGGAAAAGGAAAATTTGCACGATCAGTACGAATTGCTGCAACGGGAATTGCAAAAAAGTGCTGGCGACGATTTTATTACCGGCACCAATCCCCGCATGCAGGAAGTGTACAATCTGATCCTCAAAGTGGCGCCCACACCCACCACGGTACTCATTCGGGGCGAAAGCGGTACCGGTAAGGAAGTGGTGGCGCGTCTGATTCACAAGAACAGTCCTTTAAAGGACAAGCCCTTCATTACCATCAATTGCACCACCTTTTCTCCCACATTAATTGAAAGCGAACTGTTTGGCTACACCAAAGGGGCGTTTACGGGAGCCATTCGCAATCAACCGGGATTGCTGGAATTGGCGCATGGGGGAACGGTATTCCTGGACGAAATTGGCGATTTACCCCTGGAAATGCAGGCCAAATTGCTGCGTTTTCTGCAATCGGGGGAAATTCGGCCGGTGGGAAGTACCACCACCAAAAAAGTGCAGGTGCGGGTGCTGGCTGCCACCAATCGCAATCTGGAAACCATGATTGAACGCGGCGAATTCCGCGCCGATTTGTTTTACCGCCTGAACGCGTTTACCATCGTGTTGCCGCCATTGCGGGAGCGGCGGGAGGATATCCCCCTCCTGGCGTACCACTTTCTGCAGCGCGCCAAGGCCAAAGTCAACAAGCAGGTCACCGGCATCGAAACGGAAGCGCTCAATATTTTAATGCAGTACAACTGGCCGGGTAACCTTCGCGAGCTGGAAAATGTGATTGAACGGGCAGTGGTACTCACGGAAACGGATGCCATTCGGGTGCAGGATTTGCCGCTGGTGTTGCGGGAGGACTACCCGGAGAGTTCTCTGAAAGTGGAAACGGACAAGGGGGGACTGCCGGCCCTGAAGCAGCGCATGCTGGCGCACATTGAACGGGAAGCCATTAAACAATATCTCAAGGAAAATAACGGGAATATCACCAAAGCGGCTCAGGCGGCGCGCATTTCCCGACGGACGTTTCACCGCTTGCTGCTAAAATACAATATTACGGCACGGGAAATGAAACCCGGTGCTTCAAAGCAATGAGTCTCCCTTTCTTTACCAGGAGTGGCAATTCCGGGAAAATCCCCTTATTTTTAGCCCAAAAATAAGCAGGTGCCACGGTGACGATTACGGTATTGGGAAGCGGAACATCCATGGGGATTCCGGTAGTGGGATGCGCATGTGAGGTGTGCCGCTCCGAAGACCCCCGGGATAAGCGCACCCGCAGTTCGGTGCTGGTAGAAACCGGCGGCCAGCGCATTTTAATTGATGCCAGTATTGATTTTCGGGCGCAGGCGCTGCGGGAAAACATTCAGCACCTGGATGCGGTTATCTTTACCCATCACCACGTGGATCACATTTTGGGGCTGGATGATTTGCGCAGTCTAACGCTTCTGAACAACTACACCATTCCCATTTACGCATCGGCAACCACCATGGAGAACATTCAGCGGGTTTTTGCCTACATTTTCTCCCACGAAAAGCCCGTGTCCGATATTCCCCGTATTTCGGCGCATGTTATCGATGAGCGCCCGTTCACCATTGAGCGTGTCACCGTCATTCCCATTCCCCTGATGCACGGGCCGCTACCGATTTTCGGCTACCGCATCGGTAACTTTGCTTATTGTACCGATGTCAGTGCCATTCCGGAATCGTCCTATTCGTTACTGGAGGGGTTGGAGGTACTCATCCTGGGGGCGTTGCGCTACAAGCCGCATCCCACGCATTTCAATATTGAACAGGCCATTGCAGTGGCCCAACGCATTGGTGCCCGGCAAACGTATTTTACCCACATTGCCCATCAGGTAAAACACCAGAAAGCGGTTCAGGAATTGCCCTCCGGCATTTCCTTAGCGTATGACGGCATGAGGATTCACATCGAATGAGCGAAACCGTACAAAACCGATTTCAGCCCATTAAGGCCCTTTTTCAGCATTCGGCAATTTATGCGTTGAGTACCTCCATTCAACGGTTGCAGGGATTGCTGCTGTTGCCGTTTTACACCAGTTTTACTTACATCCCGTCCCGCAGTGAATTCGGCAATTACGTGCTGGTGTACATGTTCATTGCTTTCATGAATTTCTTTTACCTGTATGGTATGGACTCCGCCCTGTTGCGGTATTTTTTTATGGGGAAACATGACCGCCGGACGGTTTTTTCCACCACATTTTTATTTCTGGTAGCCACCAGCGTTACCACCACCATCCTCATTGTTCTGGCCAGTCCCTGGATTGCGGAATTTATTTTGTCCAATGCGGCATTGGCGCTTTATTTCAAACTGGCAGCCATTATCCTGTTGTTTGATTCGCTCCTCAATCTGCCGTACTTAATCCTGCGGGCGGAAGAAAAGCCCATTCAGTTTACCGCGTATCGCACCTTTCGTTTTGTGCTGGAATTTTCACTGAACCTGCTTTTTGTGATTTACCTGCGCAAAGGAGTGCTGGGCATTCTGTATGCCAACATTCTGGCTGCGGTGATTAATTTTGTAGTGATGCTGCCGGTGGTGTTCCGCTATCTGAATATCCGCTTCAATTGGTCGCTGGCGCAGGAAATGCTCCG
>WGBF01000487.1 GCA_015494485.1 bacterium
GTCAGGAAATGAATATTTCTACGGTGGCAGTGTATTCGGAAGCAGACCGTCATGCGCTTCACGTGCTGGAAGCGGATGAGGCAGTGCCAATTGGGCCACCACCCCCTCTGGAAAGTTACCTGAACATGGACGCCATTATTGCGGCCGCGCAACAAACCGGGTGTGATGCCATCCATCCGGGCTACGGGTTTCTGTCCGAAAATCCCGTGTTTGCCCGCAAGTGCCGGGATGCGGGGCTGGTATTTATTGGGCCCACCCCAGAGGCCATGGAACTGGTGGGCAATAAACTGCGCGCCCGGCAAACGGTATTGCAACATGGCGTTCCGGTGACCCCGGGCATGGAATCCCATGCAGCGGACTTTCAGGAAATCCGCCAATTTGCCCGCAAGATTGGATACCCCATTATGATTAAAGCAGCAGCCGGGGGTGGTGGCAAGGGCATGCGGGTGGTCCATTCCGAAGACGAATTACAACACGCTCTGGAAGCCAGCCAGCGGGAAGCCCTCAGCGCCTTTGGCGATGACACCGTTTATCTGGAAAAATTTATCGAAAAACCGCGGCATGTGGAAATTCAGGTGCTGGCAGATACCCATGGCAATGCGGTGCATGTGTTTGAGCGGGAGTGTTCCATTCAGCGCCGGCATCAGAAAATCATTGAAGAATCCCCCTCCCCGGCACTGGACGATGCCCTGCGTCAGCAAATGGGTGAAGCCGCCCTGAAGGTAATTCAGGCCGTGGGCTACACCAACGCCGGTACGGTGGAATTTTTGCTGGATGAAAACAGGAATTTCTACTTTCTGGAAGTAAACGCCCGCATTCAGGTGGAGCACCCGGTAACCGAACTGATTAGCGGCATTGACCTGGTCAAACAGCAAATCCGGATTGCCAGCGGGGAAACGCTTCCCTTTACCCAGGAGGATTTAGTGCAGCGAGGCCATGCACTGGAGTGCCGCATTTACGCCGAAGACCCTGAGAATAATTTCCTGCCCTCCATTGGAACATTGCAATTCGTCCAGGAACCGGTGGGGCCCGGCATTCGCATCGATTCGGGCATTTACAGCGGCATGGAGGTGACCCACTACTACGACCCCATTCTTTCCAAGATTATTGTGTGGGACGAAACCCGCCAGGGTGCTATTAACAAAATGATCCGCGCCCTGCAGCAGTACATTATTCTGGGTGTAAAAACGCCCATACCTTTTTTAATTGAGGTGCTCAATCATTCGGAATTCCGCGCCGGAAATTTAAGCACCCGGTTTATTGACGACTACTTCCCGCAATGGCGGCTTTCGTTCAGTGCGGAAGAACTGGCGATTGGTATCGCTGCCGCAAAAATACTGCAAAAACCGCAAACCAGACAACCTGCCGGTAACCAGCGGGCTGTTCATAATCCCTGGCAAACGCTTGGGCATTGGGAGTTATTTGAATAATCGGTTCGGAGAGGTACTGACGATGAAAGAAAACTGGATAATTAACAGCCAACCTATCGTAGCAACGACCGAACACAAGTCCGGCAACGTGCACATTACCCTCGATGCCACCACCATTTCCCTCTCCATTGCCCCCGTATCGGAACATATGGCGCTGATAACCCACCGGGACACCACCATGCCGGTGTACTATGCCCGCACACGGGAATCTTTTCTGGTATTTGTGAATGGGAAAGTGCTGGAAATTCAACGCCAGCGGGAAGAACACCCATCTGTTACTTCGGAGAGTGGGGCCGCATCACCGGCAGACAATACCATCGAAGCGCCCATGCCGGGTAAGATTTTAAAAATTCTGGTAACAGAAGGGCAACAGGTAAAGGCCGACGAACGACTGTTTATTCTGGAAGCCATGAAAATGGAAAACGAAGTTGTTGCCCCGCGGGACGGCACGGTAAAAAAAATTTTCTTTAAAGAAAACGACCTGGTGTCTCTGGGACAGGTCATCATGGAGCTGGATTACAGCGAATAGTGCGGGCCATCACCCTTTTTCTCATCACGTGTAACTTCAGTAACCCGTTTTAAGTTAAGTATTTATGTAAATTACAATTGTGTCGATTCTACTAAAATTGTGGAGGGAAATCTGAGCTCCTTTATCCGTTATTTTGATGGAGGTCAATTATTTATATTTCATTTTACCCAAATTGAAAATAAATTAATATAATTTTACGATTTTCGGAGGACATTATGAAGCGTGTACAAAGTGTTTCCCGCTGGCTCATCATATTGCTGGCGTTGCTTTTCTGGAATCAAAGTAGCCCGGCAAAAGTGGGGGCTCGCCTGGTGTTGATTAACCCCAATTTACAGATGGTGCGCATTGGCGACCTGGATTTTTCCAAAACCGGCCCAAAGCGGAATCTTTTCTACATTCTGCTGTTCAATGATGGGGACCAGGCCCGTGTCCGGTTGCGGTTTGATATTTTCTACAATAATTCCCGCATTGCTGGCGGCATTACCAATGATTTCATTCTTCCGCCCACCCCTCCGGGCGGTCTTCGGGTCTCCCAGCAGCAATTGATTGATGGCAACGTGCCCGACGGTCAGGGGGGAACGATTCGCATAAAAATGAAGGACTATCGAATCGATGCCGATAAAGTGGCAAAACTGAAGGATCAGGTGTTTGCCACCGGCCGACTTCCCAGCGGAAAATATATTTTCCAGATTAAGGTAGAATCCCAAACACTACCTCCCACGGAACTATTGCCCCCTTCACGGGAACAATTGATTATTCGAAACCCCTCGAACGTTTTTCTGATTTTTCCCGGGGCACCGATCAGTTCCAACAACACCCCGGAAATTCCTACGACGTACCCGCAATTACAATGGCAATCCGATGCCAATATTTTTAATATTTTCGTATTCGAAAAACGCCCGGAAGACCGTTCCGTTCAGGATGTGCTAAACCATCCCCCGTTTCTGCGGGTGGAAAAACTGGTGATGCCGCCAGACCAGCGTCAATTTTTCTTTCAATATCCCACCACCACCACGCCCATTCGCTTACGGAAAGGAGGCCGCAGTGTCGGGCCGATTCGCCCATTGCAACCGGGCAAAGTTTACTACTGGATGGTGGAAGCGCTGGTGCCCACCAGCAGTAACGATTACCGGGTACTCAAAAGTGACGTTTACAAGTTCCGGATTATGCCCCGGAACGCTGCCAAAACACAGGCCCGGCAAATGATGGCGGTAATGCGCAACTTTCTGGGGCGCAAAGGGGAAGCAATTATGAAAAAACTGCTGGATGAAGGATACTTTCCTACCGGCAGAGTCCGCGTCAATGGCCGTCCGATGAGCATGGAAGAATTTTCCCGCTATTTAATTCAACTTCAGGGCAGTGAATCCAAAGTCGGGCGGATTGAAATTCAATAAAACAACGGAGAATACCCATGAAATTCATCGTACATGCCATTTTAACCTTATTGATTTTCTTAAATGTCTCCCAAGCTGCGGACGATTTTGTTGCCGTGGTTATCAAAAGCAAGGGCAAGGTGACATTAACCCGACCGGGTGAAAATCGCACCTGGAAGGCGGAGAAAGGAATGGTCATCCGCAGCGGTGACCGCATTGAAACCGGTGTGGCGTCTTTTTGCGCCATTAAGTTTCTTGACGACAAGAGTTTGCTTCGCATTAAAGAAAAATCGGAGTGCGTGGTAGAAGGAAAAAAAGAACAGGGCCGTATTGACAAAAACATATTTGTGGAAGTGGGCTCCTTTTTTGCCAGCATTTTTAAGCAACGGGGACAGTTCCTGATTACCACGCCCACCTCTGTGGCATCGGTTAAGGGCACCAAGTTCTGGACCCTACAGCAGCGAAATGGCCCCACCACCTACATCGGCATCGAAGGATTAATTGACATCAGTAACAAAGGGGGACGCATTCTGTTGCGCGCCGGTCAAACCGGCATCGTGAAAGATAAAAATACCCCTCCCATTGCCCGATTAACCAATCCGGATGAAGTTCCGCTGGAAGAAGAAGGAGATGAAAACCGTCAGTTTATTGAAATTGAATTCCGCGATGCCGATGGCAAGCGAAAAGTAATGAAAATTGAGGTGTGGAAAAAATAAAGCATAGAGGAAATCGACCGTGAGATCTTTGAAAGTTAGTTTAGCGCTTGTAGTAATTATTACGGCATTGTGGGGACACAATGTACTGGCAACCACGGGACTGCTGGATATTCGCTTTACCCCACCGGCGTTTGCCACCAAAGAGGGCCGCGTTAATCTGGACCTGCAGGTAATCAACTTAAACGGAAACGCCGTTCGCGAGGTGTGGGTACATTACCGGGCTGCCGGCGACCTTCGTTTCCAGCGCACCCGTTTGTACCGGCAAGGCAATCATTATCTGGCAACGCTAAACGTCAATGCCCTGAATGCCACCGTGGTGGAATACTTTTTTGACATTGAACTTCTGAACGGAACCCGCACCACCTATCCGGACAATGCACCCATGAATGCCACTTTTCGGGTAAGCGTACCTCAGGGCGAAACCATTACACCGGAAAATATTATTATCATCAGTCCGGAACCCAATGAGGACATTTACACCGACGAACTGGTAATTACAGTTTCCTTCCCCTCTCTGGCAGCTCATGTGGATAAAAACCGCATTAAACTGTACATGGATAAATACGATCTCACCCGTTCCCGCTATTTCCGCACGTTTGATGATTTTCTGACTTTCTCCTCCAAACTCATTCCCCCGGGGCGCCACAAACTTCGGCTGGAATTGTACAGCCGCAGTGGAAAGCTTCTGGCAAAAGCGGAATGGTATTTTACAGCCCACAAACGGCTGGTCAGTACCGAAGTTGCGGAATCACAATTTGAATACACCGGAACGGTCTACGGCGAATTCCGCCAGGAATCCTATCAGGACGGGGCCGATGTCCAACAATACAACCGGCTTGGCCTAACCTTTGATGCCACCACGGGGGCTTTTTCCTTCGGCACCAATCTTTACCTGTCCAATCAGGACAAACCAACTACGCAGCCGGTGAACCGTTACACCGCTTACGGGCAATATACGTTCTGGAATAACCGCTACGTCCGCCTGACGCTGGGGGACAGTTATCCGGAATACGGGCCGTTAAGTGTCCAAAACATTTTTGTCCGCGGTGTTTACGGGAAAGTCTTTCTGAAATTTTTAAACGTAGAAGTCGCCAAAGGGTACATACAACGGGGAATCAACACCTACACCCAGGTGGTTCCGGACACCAACGTCGTGGACACCGTCAACGGCACCTACCAGCGGAACATGCTGGCAATTCGAACCAGTTTCGGTGCCCGGCAGAATTTTCAATTGGGTTTTTCCTTTATTAAATCCGGGGATGATACCACCTCCATTACATCCGAGGCTGCCGAAACACCCAAAGAGAACCTTCTGTTCGGGTCTGATTTCTTTCTGGCCAGCAAAGATCAAAGCATTCAATTTGAAGCCTACGTCAATGCCAGTGTCACCAACACTAATATTACCGGCGGTTCGCTACCTTTTGATTCCGTAGCTTCCCTCTTCCCGGATAATGGTACCAATTGGGAAGCCCTTTACAATCGGGTTACATCGTTAATAACCGTTAACCAATACGTCAATATTATCCCATCACTGGCGTATCAGTTCGCCCTGCGCTTCAAACGGTGGAATCAAAACATCACCGCAACCTACCAGCGAATTGATGACGGGTTCACCACCTTTGGGCAACCCTATTTACAACCGGATTATAACGGATTTTCCATTTACGACAACATTGGCCTGTACAAAAACCAAGTATTTCTGACCCTCGGTTACCAGGTGTACAAGGACAACCTTCGCCAATCAAAATCCGCAACCACAACCAACAGCAATATTTACTTTAACCTGTCGTATTTCCCAACAGGCAATTTGCCCTCCTTAACATTTGGGTATAACAACAC
>WGBF01000488.1 GCA_015494485.1 bacterium
CCCTGGTGATTATTTGTTGGAATTTAAGAAGAGTATACAGAACACATTGCGTTACATGGGAAGCACAGCCCAAAAATGAAAAGACAACCCCCGGCTCCTAAATATTCAACGCCTCTTTAAACCGCTGGAAAAAGCTTTTGCTCTTCTTGGGTGGTTTGAGGTTTTCCATTTCGTTGAGTTCTTCCAGCAGTTCCCGTTCCCGATCGCTGAGTTTTTCCGGTACCCAGAGCTTCACCTGCACCAGCAGGTCGCCTTTTTGGTAACCGTTCACTTCCGGGATGCCTTTGTTCCGCAACCGAAACACCCGACCCGGCTGGGTGCCTGCCGGAATGTGGATTTTGACATGCTTGTACCGATTGGGGTCTTCCTCCGGTAATTCTTCGCCGCCTTTGCGGACTTCCAGGGTGGGTATTTCCACATCACCACCCAGTGCGGCTTGCGGAAAGCTTAAATACAATTCATAAACCACATCGCGACCATGGCGGGTAAATAAAGGATGGGGTTTTTCTTCAAAAATAACGTGCAAATCGCCTGCAGGGCCACCCCGCGGACCGGCATGTCCTTTCCCTTCCACCGTCATGTACTGGCCGTTTTCAACCCCGGCCGGAATATTCAGGGTAATTGTTTCTTCACCGGTTACGCGGCCTTCGCCACGGCACACATCGCAGGGATCAGAAATAATTTTCCCTTCACCGCGGCAATGCGGACACACGCTAACATTCACAAAACGTCCAAAAATGGATTGGGATACCTGACGAACTTCTCCGCGGCCATTACAGGTGGGGCATACGATTGGCTGACTGCCTTTTTTCTGACCGGTCCCGCCACAGGCTTCGCACACCACCTGTTTTTTAATTTTAATTTTTTTCGTTGTTCCATGGGCTATTTCTTCCAGGGACAGTCTCAATTTCATTTGCAAATCCTGTCCCCGCGTGTGCCGGCTTCCACGACGTCCCCGCGACGTCCGATGCCCAAAAATATCCCCAAACATTTCTTCAAACAGACTAAACGGGTCATGGAAATCCGTAAAATCGAACCCTCCTGTACCGCCGGCACCGCCACGCAGGCCTTCATGGCCGAACCGGTCGTATTGGGCCCGTTTTTCGGGATTGCTGAGCACTTCGTAGGCTTCGGCTACTTCTTTAAATTTTTCTTCGGCTTCTTTGTCGCCTGGATTTTTATCCGGGTGGTATTTCATGGCCAGTTTGCGGTAGGCGGTCTTTATCTCTTCAACGCTTGCGGTACGAGATACCCCAAGAATTTCGTAATAATCGCGTTTTGCTGCCATTCTCTCCTCAGTATTATTGTGCTACGATGACTTTCGCATGCCGGAGGACTCTGTCTTTGTACATGTACCCTTTTTGAACCACTTCCAGAATCGTGCCCGGCTGTACGCCCTTTTGTTTCCGTGTCATTACGGCTTCATGCAAATTATAATCGAACGGTTTGCCTTCCGCTTGAATTGGGGTAACTCCTTCTTTTTCAAGAATTTGCATGAGTTTACGGTAAATCATTTCCACCCCATTGCGGAATGCTTCGAAATTTTTGTTTTTGTCGGAGGCCTTTAATGCCAGTTCCAGTTCGTCAATAACCGGGATAAGGGATTCAATTAATTTCTGATTGGCGTAAATTACGGTATTACTCATTTCCCGGTCGTAGCGCCGTCTAAGATTCTGCAATTCGGCGCTTAATCGCAGGGTCTTTTCTTTCCAGTTATCCAGTTCCTTTTCCAACAAGTGTATTTTTTCTTCCAGTTCTTTGGTGCGACTTTTTTTCTTTTTCTTCGTTGTGCTCTGGGATAAGGTTGTGGAATCGGAAGTTGTCGGTGTCTCCGGTTCCGGGGTTTCAACAGTATGGGCTTGCTCCAGAACCTGATCCTTTAAGTCTTTAAATTCCGTATTTTCTTCCCGCCGTTTTTCCATCGTACCCCCTCCTTAATTCTTTTTCTTTTGCAACATCTGAGAGATGGTTTGGGCAGTGTATTCGACCAATGGAACCAGTTTGCTGTAATTCATCCGTGTGGGGCCAATAATGCCCACATATCCGGTGGCACTTTGAAGTTGATAGTGTCCAATGATAACGCTGCAGTTGGTTACGCCGGGGGTGTTTAATTCTTCCCCGATTTTAATCTCCACCGGTGCATTTGAAGAGGCCGAAATTAAGCGCAATACCTGATGTTCATCTTCCAATAATTGCGCCACAAAGGTAAAGGATTGTTTGTCGGAAAATTCAGGTTGTTCCACAATATATTGCGTGCCTTTAATAAACACGGTTTTCCCTTCTTCAAAATCAAAAATGCGGTTAGCCAGCTGTTTTAGTTGTTCCAGCAAACCGTTGCTTTCCACCCGAAGGTCATACACAATATCGTAAAAACGCCGCCGAATATCAGACAATTTCATCCCGGCTAACCGGTCGTTCAGTGCCCGGGCAATGTATTGTAAACTATCATCCCGCGTGGCGGGGGAAATATCAATGGTTATGGTTTTCATCTGCCCGGTGGTAAGCCACAGCAATAACAGAATGCGTTCCGTGGACAGGCGGAATATTTCCAGCTTTTGCAATGCCGTGTCGTCAAAGCTGGGACTAACCACCACTCCCAATTGATGTGACAATTCCGCCAGAATGCGCGTCGCTTCCCGCATGATCGCTTCAATTTCAAACGATGCCCGCTGCAGGGAAACGCGGATAATCTCCCGTTCCTTTAGTGCCAAACGGGATTTTTTCATCAGCTCATTCACATATACCCGATAGCCCAGAGAAGTGGGCACGCGTCCCGCAGACGGATGGGGCTGGTAAATGTAGTTCTTCTCTTCCAGAGAAGCCATGATGTTTCGGATGGTCGCCGGGCTCATATCCAGGTGCTCCCGCTCTGCAATGTAGGAGGAGCTCACCGGGGCAGCCCGGTCAATAAAATGGTGAACGATTGCCCCCAGAATTCGCTTTTCCCGTTCTGTTAACGGTTGTAATGGTGTATATGCTTTCATCGCTCTGTTTTACGTTAAACAATAATAATAGTCCCGAAATAAAAAAGTGTCAAGCTAAAAAGGTTTCTTGCAGTAAACTTTACTTCAGTTGTATTAGATAGTTCCCCGGTTCCAAAGTTACTCAACGGTCTGCGTTTTGCTATTTATATTTATATGACGCAGTGACCGAATTGGAAAGGCATTGGTTTTTAACAGGAGAAAAGTCTAAATTCTCCTGGTTAATTGGAGCCTGATGATGAGCGTTGTATGCCTTGGTGAATTGATTGTTGACTTATTTGCGGAAGACCACACCGCTTCTCTGGACAAAGCCGTGCATTTTAAACGATTTCCCGGCGGCGCACCGGCAAACGTAGCGGTGGGTCTTCACCACCACGGTGTGCCGGTTACCCTTATTTCCCGTGTGGGAAACGATGCCTCGGGGGATTTTTTGATTCATTTTTTGAAAGCGAAGGGATTGTCCACAGAAGGTATTTCACGGGATGCCCGGCATCGCACCAAAATTGCCCTGGTTGGCCGTGATGCAAAGGGAGACCGATTTTTTGAATTTCACAATATGAAGTCTGCAGACCAGTACATTTCTGTAACGGATATCCCCGAAGACATTTGGGACTCCGTCCGGATTTTTCACATCGGGGGTGTTGCGCTGCTGGGCGAGACAACCGCATTAACCACCATCCATCTTCTTCAAACCCTGCCAGAAGATATTGTGGTGAGTTTTGACCCCAATATTCGATTGGAGTTGGTTGGGAATGCGGAGATTGTTCGAATGCGTCTTCAGAAAATGCTGGAATATGTGGATATTTTGAAATGCAGTGACGCGGACTTTGCGGCCCTTTTTGGCAGAAAAGAAGCCAGAGACTTTCTGGAGAACCCGGAAAAAATAACCCTGCTCAGCCGGGGTGCGGCCTCAACATATGTGCATTGCTGCGGAACACGACTGGAAGTTCCGGTAGCTCCGGTGCAGGCGGTGGATACCACCGGTGCGGGGGATGCCTTTATGGCGGCATTGCTGGCCCGTGTGCATGCATGGCTTCAGGAACATTCGTTAAGGGATGCCACCCTGGAGGAATGGAAGCAATGGGTCGAATGGGCCAATTCTTGGGGAACCCGCTGTGTCCAGGTACAGGGCGCTCTGGGATGTTATGAAAAAACGCAATAAAAAGCCCTACAAAATATAAAATACATTGACATTTTTAAGGGGCTTTATTATACTCACCCGTTTAATGTTGGATTACGGGTTTGAAGTAAAAAGCATAACCATTTTGGAGGAACAATGGCTCGGAAAGGCTATCAAGGGTCGATTATTTTAGAGATACTCATTGTATTGTTAGTAATTCTTCTTGTAATTGTCATTTATATCCCCGATAAAATCTGGGAAGAGGAAGAGTACTTAACCAATACATGCCGGAATAACATCAATTCAATTTACGAAGCGGAACGGTATTATTATCGCCATACCGAAAGCTATACGGACACGCTGTCCAAATTAATTACCTTTATTCAGACCGATTCTGCCCTGCAGACGCGTTCCCGGCTGGTTAATTTAACCCGTTCTACACTTCATGTATTAAACTCCCTGTTGAAAGTACCTACACTTAGCGAGGTGTTAACTGTTTCCAAATCCATGGATCAGATGAAGAGCGACCTGCGGGCCAACCGCCGATATTTTAAAAAATATGAAAACATTCTGGAGACTTCCCAGAACCTTCAGACTGAAATTAATAAAATTAATCACAGCGCTACCTTTGTGAATTTTTCCATTGTAAAAATGTACGTGGATTCGCTGGATTACATTCGTGAGCACATTAGCGATTATCCTTTACAAAATGCCATTGTGTATATCCGGTCGTATGCGGACACAATCAAAAATTATTTACCTGTCGTGGAAAAAGCACCGTTTTACGAATATTGGACTGAGCACAAAGCCCATATGCTGGCATTTGTGGATACCATTAATCATACTGATATTAAAACCGTATCCAGCGTGGGTGATCGGTTAATGAAATTCCTTTCCCGCGGTGACAAAGCCGTGGAAGCCTTTATGAATGCTGATCTGGCAGCAGATGCTCGGAAGCTGGACAGCCTGATGAGTTCTGTAAACGACTTACACCAGCGATTCTTGTCTACGGATTTATTTGCATTAACCCAGCGTTATGGGTTGCAAAAATTGAACGAAACGGACTCTATACTGTTGAGTTTGAATGAAGAAAACTTTACTTGCCCGGATGCAAATGAGCGATACCTGATTGCCTTCCGAAATGCCAGCATCACGGTGGAATGTCCCAATCTGCTGGATGATTTTCAGGCGAATCTTCAACAGCATGTAGAACCCATTCGGAATCTCGCCGTTTACTCCGGAGTGGATTCGCTGCAAGCCGCTATTGATTCCATGCACACCTTGTTGTTCGAAACGCGTACGCTTTACCGACGTGTTTCTACCGATATTTTATTGGACATTAAAGAGATTTTAAACGAAATGGAGAACATGTGGGATAACATTCCCACCCTGAGTTTTATTAAAGATGTGCAAACATTTGTAGACACGGTACAGACCGAGAAGAAAATTTCCGTATTAAAGCCCATGATTGAAGAAGTTACCGGTTCCATGGATACGCTGGCGGTGATTATGGAACAGCAGAATACGTCGGATATCGAGGAAAAAATCAATGATTTAAAGGAAGGTATTCGGAAACTGGATTCTACGATTGCGGCTGCTAAATTGCCGCGAAAAGTTCGCAAACGGGTGGTGGAATATTCGCCTGCTTTTCATATTGTGGAAGAAGCAATGGCACAGTTAAAGAATAGCTTCGACCCGACAGACGGACAAAAATTGCGTCAGGCTTCTGAAGATGTGGGTAAGGACTTAACAAAGGTCATGAATGGGTATCGCGAACGGGTTTACGTGATATTCTATAAAAAACATATTAATCATGGCTACATTAAAGACCGATATAAGAGTTGGGAAGAGCAGCGATAGAGAACGTGTATGAGTGAAACCATAAGTAGCCTGGCGTTTTTAGATGACCGAATTGTCTGGATTCAGGGATCGCTGATCCCTGACCAGATTATTATTGAACGGTTTGTTGAAACAGAGCTGCCATTTCAGCTCACGCGTGAAAATATTACCCGACCCACCAGTGCCATTCAGTTGGCCAATCAAATTAGTTACCTGGCCAAAGCAAACAACCTGGATACCCAATCCGTTCGGCTTTCCATCCCCGGGCGGATGGGGTTAACCAAACGGATTTGGATCGATGAGACCATTCCCCAATCACAATGGAAAGAATTTGCCAGAAGTCAGGTGGCTGCAGAGCTTATTAGCGACCTGGACGATTATGTGATGTATCTGGATGATGAAAAACAGTCCGCCAATGGCCATGGGGAGTTGCTTGCGGTATTGTTCCGGAAAGATTTGCGGGATTTTTTTAGGAAGATCGCCACTGAAAGCCAGATTCAGGTTCGTAGCCTGATGCTGAATGTGTTTGGGGTGGAAGAATTATTTCGGCAGAATTATGGGAACCTGCTGGGAACCTCCCTTCTAATTAATGTAATGGCAGATGGGATTGAGTCCACGTTAATTAATGAAACCCAGTTTTTGCAATCGGTATTTTATCCCTATGGAGGTGGCGATACCCTTGAAGATCGGTTTTTAAAAGCATTCGAAATGTGTAATGCGGATATTCTGAAGCGCAACGAGTTGAGTGCCGCCGCTGGTGGCGATGTGACCGGAATTTTCATCTACGGATACCATCTGCAACCGCAATGGCTGAATAATGTACAGGAAATCGTAAAAGTTCCCATTCAAATTTTTAACTTTTCGGAAAACACCAATCTGCAAATCAATGCGGGGAATACTGATTTTCCGGTTGAAAGCAGTTACCAATACCTTGATGCCATTGGGAACTTTTTTATCTGATCTTTGAATATTTTGCAGTAAAAAATTGCACCCGATAATAATTTCGTATATATTTGATTGAATATATTTAAGTTATAGCATTTTCTGTGTTATAATACCACCAGGCAGCGACCAATAACAAAGGCCTGATTATGAAAAAGTTTAATTTGTGGGAAGACCCTGAAGGCACACCTGAAAAGAAACCATCCGAATTTGAAGAAGAAATTACCCCGGATACGCTGGATGAATTGATTCAGACCCGGGAAGCCGCGGAAGAGACCCCACCACCAGAACCTACTGGCCTGGATGCTGAACCGGCACCTGAAAGTACGGATACCACTGCAGAAGACATGAACCTGGATGCGCCAGAGCCGGAAGAAGAGGTTGCCGGTTTTGAAAGTTCATTTCCGAAAAAACGAGTATTTTTGATTTTAGGTATTGTCATTGTTTTAATTTTGGGTGGGGTATTGTTATTTATTTTGTTATCCTCATCGGAAGAAACACCGTCAACGGCAGAAACCACACCACAGGAATCGGTTAGCCCCAATGCACCTGAAACCCAAACCCAGCCTCAACCGGCTATAGATCCGGCATTACTCCGACAACTGGCAGCAAACAAAGCGCACAATGAAGCCATTACAAAACTTACTGGTTCGGTGTTTGCTACCCGTGCCGGGGGCGCGGCTCCTGCATTTGTGGTGACCGAAGGAAATAATTTTATCATCACAGTGCATGCCGCCACCGTAGATGATGCCGCCCGTTTCCGCATGGCGTTTAAGGAAAAATTTCCGAATGTCACCATTTCCAGTATGGGAAAATCGGTGAATGCCGGGGGAAAAGGCGGATATTGGGATTTAGCCCTTCCCATGCCCGCTGCAAAACCAGCGTCCTCCGGTGTGGAAGGAAAACGGCTTTCTGCTGCGGCGTTTCAAAATGGGGTGCAGCAATTGGCCCGTCAAAATGGCTTGAGAAATGTGAAGATTCAAAAAGGCCCCTGGGTAGCGGACGGAGCGTTTCGAAGCCAGATATTTTATGTTGAGGTAAACGGAAAGCTGAATAATATTATTGCCTTTTTAAACCAGTTGACGAACGATTTTCCCGCTGCGCGGATTGCGAAACTGCGAATGGGATATCCCAATTTTAATACCAACGCCCCACGGGTGGATGCCCAGCTTGATATCTATGTATTGACTGAATAACGTTGCTTTTATGCGAATCATTGCCGGTAAATACAAGGGTCAGCAAATTGTAGCGGCGGGCAATAATTCCATCCGTCCTACCACCGACCGGATCAAAGAATCTATTTTTAATGTGCTTGGGGATTTTGTGCTGGATGCCCGGGTGCTGGACTTATTCTCCGGTTCAGGAAATCTGGGCCTGGAGGCATTAAGCCGGGGAGCGGCTTCTGTAACCTTTGTGGACAAATCCGCCAATTCTCTGCGGGTGCTCCGTAAAAATGTACAGAAATTAAAAGTCAGTGAACCGGTTCAGATTGTAAAAAAAGATATTCTGGCGTTTTTACGTCAAAATAAACAACCGTTTGATTTGATATTTGCCGATCCGCCGTTTAAATGGAATCGCTTTGTGGAATTACTGCCACTGGCCTTTTTGCCGGAAAATCTTACCGATTTTGGGCTGGTGGTGCTGGAAAGCGAGCGAACGCACGACATCGAATGGGAAACCAATGTTTATGAAGTGATTTACCAGAAGCAGTTTGACCGAAGCATCATATCCATTTTCAGTCGGAAAGGAGTTATTGATGAGTAATGGCACGGTTGCCATTTATCCCGGATCGTTTGATCCCATCACAAACGGGCATATCGATATTCTGGAACGCGCTATTCGGATTTTCAGCAAGGTGTTTGTTACGGTGGCCCGGAATCCCGCCAAGCGCCCGTTGTTTACAGTGGAAGAACGCATGCACATGATTCGGGAATCCATTCAGGGCATTCGCAATGGCGATAAAATTGAAGTGATTGCATTTGACGGGTTAATTGTGGAATGTGCGCGGGAGTGTGGTGCAACGGCCATTATTCGGGGGTTACGGGCTGTTTCTGATTTTGAATATGAGTTGCAAATGGCGCTTATGAATCGGCGCCTTTCCCAGGATGTAACCACCGTGTTTATGATGCCCCACGAAAATTATTCCTACCTGAATTCAACCATTGTCAAAGAAGTTGCATCTTTCGGGGGTGATGTGTCGGCGTTTGTCCCGCCAGTGGTGGAAGCTGCGTTAAAATCCAAATTTCATCGGTAGCACGAAATCATGTAGCAAGTCTGAAGGCACCAACGGGTGGCGGTGTTTAATGAAGATTTTCAGCTGCAGTCATTATTGTAGATAGTGGGCCGATTCCATCACCTGGGGTAGGGAAAACGCGTAACAGGCGATTTTTTTTACTTGAGCAGATTGATTCGAAAATGTAGTCCAGAATGTGTGGTTTGATGGGTATTATTGGCCTTACGATGACTTCCGGTTGTGTGCTTTTCGAATAAAAAACTTCCGGGTAAAAATAGTCAATAGAATGTCCGTACAACCCGGATTTAGTTTTTGTTTGTTAATGTTTTACAGATATTGAATAAAATTAAATTTTCATTCGAAAATGCGTTATTAAATCTCACAATATAAATTAGGCAACCGGTTTAACTTAAAAGTTAGCAATTTGTTAAACGCGCAACACGTTAAACAGGAGAATGGTTATGGCCAATAAACCCTCGCAAAACGACCAGAATGTTGCAGCCGTGGAGGCAATCCGTAATATTTTGTTCGGGGAAAAAGAACAGTACTTCGAAAAGCGGTTGTCCCAGCTGGAAACGGCATTGAAGAATCTGGAACAGCAAGTTAACGAACAAAAACGGGAGCTGGAAAATAAACTGGCTGAAGAAAAAGCCGTTCTGGAACAGCAGATTCGGGCTCTGGAGACAGCGTTAAATCAAAAAGCAGGGGATTTAACCAAAGTGCTGGACGAGACCCGGCAGGCGCTGGAAAACCGATTGCAGGAGCTGGAAAATCGCAAAGCGGACCGGGAATTGCTGGCTGCACATTTTCAGGAAATGGCCAAAACACTCACAACGTCAGGGTAAATCCGCATGGACCAATACAGCCATCTGAAAAAATTACTGCTTCAGCCCGAGCAGGAGCAAATTCAGAAGCTGGAAGCGGAACTGGCCCGGCTCCGGGAACAGCTGGCCGATAAGGAGCGCCTTCTGGAAACAATTAAGCCGGTGATTTCCGAAACGCTCTCACAAAAAATTCGGGAATCCCGTGATGAAGTTGCTGCAGCGCTGGCGCCGGTCATGGGGGCGGCTATCAAAAAGCAAATTCAGGAGGCACGGGATGAGGTGGTGGACGCTCTTTATCCGGTGATTGGCCAGACCATCCGGAAATCCATCGCCGAAGCGATGAAGAAACTGGTGGCGTCCATCAATGAACGCCTGGAACAATCCCTGGGGTTACGGAATATTTACCTGCGCTTAAAAGCACGCATTACGGGTGTGCCTTATGAGCAATTGGTCCTCATGCGTGCGCTTCCCTTTCGGATACTCCATGTGTATGTGATCCAAAAAGAAAGTGGTGTGCTCATTCACCATGCCACGGCGCCCGGCGTGGACGTTGTTCCCGACAAGGAAATGATTACTGGCATGCTAACCGCCATTCGGCAATTTGCCAGCGAAGCATTTAGCCAGGATCAGACCCGGGAGTTAAATAAAATCAGTTATGAAGATGTAGAGATTTACCTGGAAAACAGTCGGTATGTTTATTTAGCGTTTGTGATTGAAGGCGTACCGCCCGGCAACTTTGAAGAAGCGGTTCACGCCCTGGAAAATGAATTGCATCGGCAGTTTCATGCCTATTTCCGCTCCTTTTCCGGGGAAGAAGTCCCCCTTCCGGAACTGGACACCCGGTTGCGCGCATTCATGGACCAATTTCAGACCGATGTGCCGGCTGCGCGGAGTAAGAAAACGCCTTCAATGCGCCGCGTAATGGCAGTGGCAGCGGTTCTGATCGGTATTGTGATTGGAAGCCTGGTGGTACCGGACATCTGGCGTGATTTTCGGCTGAACCGCGAAATCGAAAAACTACGACTTAGCGGGCAACTTGCATTGCCACCGTCGGTAGAATTGGCCGTTAACGATGGTCAACTCATGTTAAGTGGTACTCTGAATGCCTGGAACACCCGAAACGACGTGCTGAAGCGTGTGCGGCGATTATTCCCCAATGTTCCCGTTGTGGACCGGTTAACCGTAAAACCATTCAGCACCCAGCTTCAGCAATGGCAGACCCAGGTGCAAGATTCGCTAAAGAAATTGGGCTTACCGGAAGTGCCGGCCCTGCGGTTATCGGTTGTGGATGGTGCGGTGGTGGTTGAGGGTCCCGTAAAGAATAAAATGGAAGCCATGAAAATTGCCAGTCTGGTGGGCAAAATCACCCATGCACCCATTATTGTAAATGTCATGCAGGAAGCAGCAATTCCGGCAGAAATATCCTGGATTAACCGGCAGAAAGTGTATTTCGCCTTTGGTAGCACCACCCTTTCGGATTCAGCGCGTCAGGTATTACGGGAAATTGCCCGTCGATTACAACCGCTTTCGTTTGAAGAACTGGTTATTTATGGCTTTGCCGATTCTCTGGGAACACCGGCGCAAAACCGCAGAATGGCAAGAAAACGTGCCGAATCCGTGCGAAATTTTCTGCAACAACTGGGCATTCCTGCAAACAAAATGCGGATTGATGTCCAGAATCCTGTGGACCGTCAGGTGACAAATATTGCAGAAGCCCGTCGGGTAGAATTTCGGGTGATGCCATGACAACCCCATTGGTTCTAAATAAAAAAGTGTGTTTAATAGGCCGCTTTGGTGTGGGTAAAACCAGCCTGGTGGAGCGGTTTGTGCACAACCGGTTTGGGGAAGAATATTTGACCACCGTTGGCGTGCGGGTTAGCCAGAAGCTGTTGCCACCGCTGGAAAAAGCCCCGGGTCAGGTGGTACAATACCGCTTGCTCATCTGGGATATTGCCGGGGTAGAAAAATTTGACCGCATGACCGCCACTTATTTAAAAGGCGCTGCCGGTGTGCTGGCCGTTGCTGATTTAACCCGTCCGACTACGGCAGATATTCTGGAGCTTCTTTTGCGGGAATTTCGGGAGCGAAATGCCGATGGCGGCATTGTGCTTCTGGGAAATAAAAACGATTTAACCTATTCGGAAAGCGTAACCGAAATTTTACATGCCATTGGAAAACAATTTCAGGTACCGGTGCTTCTTACCAGTGCCAAAACCGGTAACAATGTGGAACAAGCCTTTTTAAAATTAGCCGAACAGTTATGAGTGATTTGAATATTCTGGAATTATTTCGCCGCTTGCATCGGGCGGCATTTTTATTTACCCCGGACTTCCGCATTGTTGGTGCCAATGCCGTAGCGGAGAAATGGTTGGCCGAGTGTGCGGAATCGGCGGGTTCAACACATCTACTGACGCTGTTTCCGGAATTTATTGGGGCTGAAGAGGAGATTCGGCAGGTGCTGGAAGGCAACCGCCCGGCTCTTCGCCTGGAATTTGTGAATCGCGAGTGCAAATCCGGGGAAATCCGGTACCTTCATTTGACCGTTTTACCGGTGCCGGCAGAAAACAGCGGATTGTTGGTACTGGAAGACGTGACCTGGCATGGGGAGCGCATTCGTGCCCTAAAACAACAGGAGTATGAGCAGCGCCTGTACAACGAATTGATGCATACCCGCCGAAAGTTCATTACCGATGGCATTTTAGGGAACTCCCCCGCCATTGAAGCCGTGCGGCAAATGGTTCGTAAATTGCAAACCGCGCCTCAAACAACGGTATTGTTGCAGGGGGAAAGTGGCACCGGGAAAAATCTGGTCGCACGGGTTATTCACTATAGTTCCATGCCACCGGATGCCCCTTTTCTGGAAATCAACTGCGCTGCTCTGCCGGAAAATTTGCTGGAATCCGAACTCTTTGGCTACGAAAAGGGCGCCTTTACCCATGCCAGTACCACCCGGGTGGGGTTGCTGGAAGAAGCCAACGGCGGCACGATTTTTCTGGATGAGATTGGTGAATTGTCCCTACCGCTACAGGCCAAATTGCTATCAGTTCTGGAAACCAAGCGATTCCGGCGGTTGGGGAGTAATAAGGAAATTAAAACCAATGCGCGGTTTATCGTGGCAACAAATCGCGATTTAAAGGAGGCCGTTGCCCGCC
>WGBF01000489.1 GCA_015494485.1 bacterium
CAATGGCACAAAATGGCCGTTTTGAATGGAAACCATGGCTGCATTGCCACCTTCCAGGATGAATTGCGCTGCCGTGTATCCCAGGTCGCGGGTGTATTCCATATCAAAGGGAATTGGGTCAGCGCTGCGCAATTCATACCCAATATCCTTGGATACAATGGTGAGTTTAATCCCCAATTTCCGGAGTTCCCGTTTCACCTGCTCTTTTAAAATTTCACCCAAGCTTAACTCTGCCAGTCGGATGTTGCCGTAATCGTCCCGTTCAACATGTTTTAATTCGCGAAGTTCTTCCGGATTTAAGCGTTCACCCAGCCCTTCAGCCAGTATTGCGACACCGTCCTGGCGGCCATATGTGAGCCGTTTAATAACGGCTCCCACCAGGATGTCCACAATATGCTGAATGGGAATATACCCATCTTCAAATTCTTCGGGAATGATGGTGAGGGTGGCACCAGCGGCTTTTCCAATACCCAATGCCAGATGCCCGGCTTTCCGCCCCATGGATATCACAAAATACCACCGGGAAGTGGTCTGAGCATCGATCATCAAATTTTTAACAATTTGTACACCCACGTGCCGCGCAGTTTGATACCCAAAGGTAGGGATACCATGGGGAAGATCCAGGTCATTATCAATGGTTTTCGGTACATGAATAACCCGAATGCGGCCACGGGCTTTTTCTTCCACCTTCATGGCACTGTAAGCCGTATCGTCGCCCCCGATGGTAATCAATTTGTCCACATTTAAACGCATTAAAGAGGTAATAACGTTTTCCAGTGTTTCTTCTTTCTTTGTGGGATTGTCCCGAGAGGTGCCTAAATACGAACCGCCCTGAAAATGAAGCCGACTTACTTTGTCAATCGTTAACTCCCGAACATGGGTAATATCGCCCTGCATAATCCAGCGAAACCCATCCTGAATGCCGACAACTTCAACGCCTTCCAATGCAGCACGGATGGTTGCGGCGCCAATGACACTGTTAATACCCGGTGCGGGTCCTCCGCTTACCAAAATTGCCAGTCGCTTGTTGGATACAGCTTCCATAGTAAACTCCTCGTTCTGTTAAATGGTAGCCTAAAGTTACGCAATTTATAAATTCAATTCAAAGTGAAAATGTTTGCTGAAAATCGATATTAGAAAAAGTGTAATATTATTTTGATAAATGCATGATTGGTTAATAAGGGCGTAATAAATTACAAAAATAGAATTTTGCTGTTGAATGTATTCGTTCCGGGCCCATTTCGATTTTTTCTTGTTTATTTTTCCTGCTTTTCCGTATCTTCTGGTTTCAGGTAAACGTAAACGGAGGAGGCACGCTGATGAATAAATCTGAATTTAAACCTTATGTACCTGCGGATACGGATTTAAAGGAATTTACGTTTCGCGCAGTGCTCCTGGGTGTCTTAATGGCGCTGGTTTTAGGAGCCGCAAACGCCTATCTGGGCATGAAAGTGGGGCTGACTGTTTCAGCCATTTTCCCTGCGGCCGTGGTTGCGATGGCAGCATTGCGCATTTTTAACGGCACAATTCTGGAAGAAAACATTGCGCGTACAACAGCTTCAGTGGGTGAAGCGTTGATTGCTGGAGCCATATTTACCATACCGGCCTTTGTGATTAGCGGTGTGTGGAAAGAACTGCGATATATGGAAAGTACCCTGATTATGATGGTGGGTGGTACGCTGGGTGTTTTGTTTGTGATTGTGCTGCGTCGCTCTCTGGTTGAGGAAGCCGATTTACCGTTTCCCGAAAGTATTGCTGCGGCAGAAATTGTAAAAGCCGGGCAGGGCGGGCAAACCGGTGCTGCGTATGTGTTTAGCAGCATGGGATTTGCCGCACTCTGGGAATTGTTCAAAAATTCCAATGGAATTCAATTAATTAAAGACCATTCCCGCACATTTATGCAGATGGCATCATCCAAAGTGGAGATGCTTGGCCAGAAATTGTCCTTTGGCGGTGGGTTTATTTTTGAAACCCCTGCTGCATCACCGGCGCTGATTGGGGTAGGGTTTATTGTTGGGTTGCGTGTATCAGCGGTGTTGTTTGCCGGGGCGGTAATGGGATGGCTGTTTTTAGTGCCAATGGGTGTTTTCATGAACCCCGGATTAAAAGAACTGGTAACGGCCGGGCATACCTGGAAAGATGTGGCCATGGAAGTGTGGTATCGCCAGATTCGCCCCTTAGCGGTAGGAACGATGATTGTGTCGGCTTTTTATACCCTGTATAACCTCCGGGGACCATTGATTTCCGGTATTACCAAAGCCCTGCGGGACCTGGGAAAAGCCAAGGCCAAAGAAGGCACGGTAAGTCGTCTGGAAATTGACCTGGATTTCAAACTGGTTTTCATTGCTATCATTGCGCTTTCTATTCCGATGTTCTTCCTGTATTCCTATTTTAGCCATTCTGTGGTAGGGGCCATTTTTCTCACCTTTTTGATGATGATTCTGGGCTTTCTTTTTACCGCTGTTGCCGGTTATCTGGTGGGCATTGTGGGAAGTTCTAACAATCCTATCAGTGGGTTAACCCTTTCCGCATTGCTCATTTCGGCAGTTGTGATGGTGGCGTTTGGCATTACAGGCCCCTTTGGCGTAATGGGTGTGCTGGGTGTTGCCGGTGTGGTTTGCTGCGCTGCGGGAATTGGCGGAGATATGATGCAGGACCTGAAGGTCGGTCATATTTTAGGGGGAACGCCGTGGCGGATGGAGCTGGGTGAGATTATCGGTGTAATTCTGGCATCCACCCTGCTGGTGTATCCCATGATCGCCCTGGACCATGTTTATCATATTGGAAGTGAACAACTGCCGGCACCGCAAGCCGGGTTAATGGCTTTAATGGCGAAAGGAATTGTCGGGGGAGAAATGGCCTGGCCGTTGGTAATTGCCGGGATGTTTCTGGCTGTGGCGTTAATTATGATAAATGCGCCTTCTCCGATGTTAATTGCCGTGGGAATGTATTTGCCGTTCAATTCCACCTTTGCCATTTTTGTCGGTGGTATTATTAAATGGTTGCTGGACCTGGCGATGAAAAAAGAAAAATTTTCCATTTCCCAGAAATCCCGGGCGGAAAATATCGGGGTACTCATTTCCTCCGGATTGATAGCCGGGGAAGCCTTGATGGCCGTTGTTCTGGCGTTTGTGGTGCTGGGTACGCAAATTTCGGGTAGTTCGTTTTCTCTGCGTCAATATGGGGTGGAGCATCCCAGTGTGATTGCCGGTTTTATTATTTTTATCTTGCTGGCCTACATCCTGGTTCAAATTCCCATTCGCAAAGCAAAAACGGAAACGACGGAATAAAATAATTCAGCGTCGCCTGCGGAGATTCCTGCAGGCGGCGGTTCTTTCTATGACACTGGACAAACGAACCATTCGCTTCTGGGAAAATAAATCCCTGTTTATTACCGGTGCGACCTCCGGACTGGGGTATGCGGTGGTGGAAGCGCTTAGCCACCTACCGGTTACCATTGGTGTATTCTCCCGAAATAAAGAAAAAATGGCGGAAATGGAGAGCCGGTTTTCCGGTTCCGCTATGCGGTTTTGGTGGCGGGCGGGGGATGTCCGCAACCGGGAGGAAGTAGAAAACGCGGTACAGGATTTTGCTGCATTTGCCGGCAAACTGGATGTAATTTGGGCGAACAGCGGTATCAGCCTGGATACCCGGCAGGTCAAATGGGATTGGGAGGCCTACCACACCATTATTGAAACCAATCTGCACGGAGCCGTTTATACCATCCATGCCGGGCTTCAGGCGATGGGCGGACCTGCCGAAGCACAGGGGCATGTGGTGGCAATTGGTTCGGCGGCATCCATGCGCGGGTTACCCGGACGGGGATTGTACAGTTTAACCAAAATCTCCCTGGCATATTATCTGGAAAGTCTGGTTGCGGAATTTCCGGGGGTTTCGTTCCACATCATTCATCCGGGGTTTGTGGATACGCCCATCAATCAGGGAAATCCCAATCGCTTCTGGTTGTTGCACCCTCCAAAGGCAGCACGGTTAATGTTGCGGGCTGTGGCCCGGGGAAAGTCCCGATACATTTACCCCTGGCAAATGAAAATCCTTTACCACCTGGTTCATTGTTTACCCGAACCGTTGTATTTCTGGATTGCGAAAAAGGTGGGAAAAATCAGCATTCCCAGAGGAGAGCGGCAGGACCCGCAACGGTTGCTAACCACCGATAGTGCTTCTGGTGGGGAAGCAAAAAAATAAATCCTATCATTATTCCTTTCCATTACCCGAAAATATTTCCTGACAGAAAAATTTTTATTTGTTGCACCCCTGAAGCATGGGGTGTTAAACTTTCTTTTGATTTTAAGGATGGTAGGTTATGTGTCGCTTGCTGGTATACTGGGGTAGTAAACCCAAAGATTTACGTTATTTTTTAGTGGAAGCCCCCAATAGCCTGATTAAACAGAGCTATACCGACGATACGGGTAAACCCAATCCGGACGGTTGGGGGATGGCATATTATATTGACAACGAACTGGATATTGTTAAAATGCCCAATCCGGCGTTTGAGGATACCCATTTTCGCTTTCTTGCCCGGCATGTGCAGGCCAATGTGTTTTTTGCCCATGTGCGGCGGAAATCTTACGGGGTCGTGCGCTACGAAAATACCCACCCATTTCAAAAAGATGAATGGGTGTTTATGCATAATGGGAATGTTCCCCGGCTGGATGGCGTAAAAGAATTTCTGGAAAGTCATACGCCGCTGGAAAAATCGTTTCAACCTCAGGGGGAAACCGATTCCGAATATATTTTCATGCAAATATTGAATCGGTTTAAATTGCATCAGGCGCGGGATGTGGAAACGCGCTTTGCCATTGTTCGGGACCTGATGTTTGACATTGAATCCATCATCCCCCGGGAAGAAACCGCAAAGCTGGCGTTAAATATATTTTTGACCAACGGTGAACACTTTTTTGCTTACCGGCGAAATCGGACCTTAATGTACACCCAGTTTCCGGAAGGATGGCTGTTTGCGACGGAGGCAACCGACAAGAAACATACCTGGCACGACATCGGGGAGGGAACATTTATAGTTGGGAAGCAACCCGGTGACATAACATTCCGAAAAGCCCGAATCAAAAGCCGGAGTGCTGTCCGGCAAAACGCCTGAACATCCATGAAACCCCGGTTTGACGTAAACCACCTTCAACAGCGTTTAGAGGCACCGGAACGGTTTATCCTGCATTACTTCCCCCAAATGGAGTCCACCAATAGCTGGCTGGTAATGGCAGCCCGAAACGATGCACCCGCCGGTACGGTGGTTATTGCCGATGCTCAGACAGCGGGACGAGGGCGGCTGGGCCGGCGCTGGGAGGATACCCCCGGGTGCTCAATCTTGCTTTCGTTGCTGGTGCGGGATTTGCCATCTAAAATGAATCCCCTGATGTTAACCTACTGGATTAGCCTGCAAATGGCCGATGCCATTGAAGAAACCGTGCCGGGTATTCACATCCGCTTAAAATGGCCCAATGACCTTTTTCTTCGGGGTAAAAAACTGGGTGGTATTTTAATTGAAGGAAACTTTACAGCTAATAAACCACAGTTTTTTGTGATTGGAATTGGGGTAAATGTTAATCAACAATGGAATGATTTCCCTGCCGAAATTCGGGACAGGGCTATTTCCCTGCGTTTGGTAACCGGAACCATTGTTTCCAGAGAGAGCATTGTGGCGGCGTTTTTAAATCGCTGCACTCCGTTGTTTGAGCCGAATATTGCCATTCATCCGCCGACTTTATTGCGTGAATACAAAAAACGTTTATTATATTTAGGCGAAGTGATTACGGTAAATACAGGAAAAGGCACGGTGAAGGGACGGTTAACCGATTTAACCCCTGAGGGCTTTCTTATTTTAGCCACCGCAGAGGGGGATAAAATTATTCATTCCGGGGAGATATTTTATGAAACATGACACCCGTTACTTACTGGCCGTGGATGTGGGCAATACGCATATCGAAATTGGATTATTTCAAAAGATGGAATTTATTACCAGCTGGCGGATTACCACCGGAGTGCATCGTACAGAGGATGAATTTTTAGCCTACATTGCCCAGTTGTTAAGCCTGAAGGGTATCCATTTAAATCAAATTATTGACGTGGCAATTTCGTCAGTAGTGCCCGATGTTACCCAGATATTTAACCGGCTGAGCGAACGCTATTTTCATCGCTCTCCGCTGGCGGTGGACCATACGCTGGACCTGGGTATCCAGGTTGATTACCACCCGCCTTCCAGTGTGGGAGCAGACCGGCTGTGCAATGCCGTCTCCGGGTACGAACGCTATGGCGGTCCGTTAATTATTGTGGATTTCGGTACTGCAACGACGTTTGATGTCATCAGCAAGGATGGGGTGTATCTTGGGGGTGCTATTGCCCCCGGGGTGGAAACCACTGCATGGGGACTGGCAGAACGTGCCTCCAAATTACCGCGAATTTCATTGGAATACCCTGAACATGTCATCGGAAAATCCACCGAAGAAAGCATGCAGGCCGGAATTTTGCTGGGGAGTGTTAAAATGGTGGATGGCTTACTGGAAGAAATGATTCAGCAAATAGATGGTGAAGTGACGGTAATTGGAACGGGTGGGTTGGCCGCTTTGATTGCGGAG
>WGBF01000490.1 GCA_015494485.1 bacterium
CCAATATACATTTCGGAACATAAGGAGTTGGTAAAGGACCAGCCATAGCTGGCATTTTTACCGGCATCGCTTAAATCCTGGGTATACGGCGGTGCTTCTACCGTAAAAGAGTTCTTAACATCAATGCGACCTTTTTTGTTATCGAATTTCCAGTAGGTAATACCACCGCGCCAGTATTTCTTAAAATTGGCTTCCGTCAGCGGATAATACTTCCGATCCAACGGCGCCGGGTATTGTGCCGCTTCAATAATATACTCGGAATTCGGTGTCCAGAAGGTACCACCATGGTCACAGCGGAACACCGGGTTTTGAACAACCTGTTTCAATTCCCAGTCACGCAGGTCTACCAAATACACCCGCGGATTTGCCTTATCATTAATAGTTGCAAAGCGGCCATCATACATACCATTGGTTTCGGAGAAACCCGGATGGTGCGTATCACCCCACAGGATTTCTTCACCATCAATAAATCCGGCTTCCAGTAATTTCCGGGTTTCCACGCTGTAACCAAATCCATTGAATGGATGACGAGTATTAATGGCTACGTATTTAATCAGGCGCATGGAAGGCACCGTGTACATAATCATGTTACCTTCCTGCCCACCAGAGTTCAGAGTCACATATTCATCTTTTACATGGTCCGGCGTGTAGGTTTTGGCTGCAGCCAGAATATCCTGGGGTGTTAACCCACGACGTTTTACAACATCCGCGAAGGATTCTTCACCACGCGGCGCACCGGTAATTCCGGCTTCCGGCGCCCCACCCTCTTTCTTGCCGCAACCGGAAAATACACCGGCCAGTAGGGCAATTGATATTGCCACAACAATAAAACCATATAATAAAGGTTTCAGGTTTTTCATGATTTCTTACCTCCTAATTTTTCCTTTAAGAGGGTTCGGGCACGCAAGCCCACGTCTGCGGCCTTTACCTGATACTGGAAGTACTGTTCTGCCCACAAGAATGCATCTTTCCACTTACCTTCGGCCGCATATTTTTCATAAACCTTCTTGGTTTCAGCAGCGCGGTTCAGCTGATCTACAGCGTCCTCAACCAGGGCTTTTACTTCCGGATATTTTTCATAGTGATTTTCTTTCAACCACGCCACAACTTGATTAATCACATCCTGGGTTTGCTGAATAACTTTCAGCTTTTCTTCATATTTTTTCTTGTATTCCGCCAGCTGTTCAGGGGTTAATTTTTCTTCTTCAATGGCCTTTGCTTTATACCCCTTCGGGCGGACCATCAAAATACCTTCCATTTCCAGGTGAAGCGCCGAACAGAATTCGGTACAATAGTAGGGGAATGCACCGGGACGATCGGCAACAAATGTAACCGATGCGGTTTTGCCCGGTTCAAAACTTCCGTGCACACCATAGGTATTTACCGTGAACCCGTGGGTTTCGTCTTCAGCACGTTCCAGGTTGGTTAAATGGAAGGTCACAATATCGCCTTCTTCCACTTCCACAATTTCCGGTGTGATGTGGGAGCGAATCAATGTACCAAATACATGGACACGATTACCTTTGCGTTCCACCCGTTCCTGTCCGGCCAGTGTACGGAAAGGCGAAATTTCACCGGTACGGGTATTGGTTCCGGTTTCATACCGGATAATGGGTTTAATGGTGGTCCGCAATACCGCCACCGAGGCATACAGGTTAGCCTGCGGCATGGTCATGGTGTAAATGTCACGCATTTTATCGGAGGAGATGTCAATTAAGTGCTGGAAGGACGGACGCACCGGCCCTGTTTTCACAAAATTCGGATAGACACCTTCTTTATCTACAGCGAGCAAATAATTAGAATGCGGCTGTGCCGACATCCCCTGCGGAGTCATCAGATAACTGGGTTTGAAGTCCAGCGTAACGGATCCTTCAACCTTCAGATCTTTATAATTCCAGCGCACAATTTTCTTCTCATTGTAAACAGAAGCATAAACCACGTTTTTGCGGTAATCGAATGCGTTATCCCACACGCCATTCCCCAATGCCACACTGCCGTGGAGAATTTTGGATGCATTGATTACCGGCACATTGCCATCGGCCGTTCCATCAAATTGTTTTTGATCCACTGCTTGTTTGAATTTGGCAAAATCGAATACCAGCGCTTCATCCGAAGCAGTAATGAAATAATCACCATCCGGGGTAACTTTTACATTGCGAACCGGTGCCGGTAATTTAATCAGCACCACGGCATTATTTTTCAACGCTTCATCCAGCGTGACCACATCGTGATCGTTTACCAAGGTAAAATTGGCATTTTCCACTGCCGGGTAATTTACCGCGTACAGGTAATTATCATTTCCATTGGTTGCAACGCCAAACACCCAGCCATGGCTATTTTTCCGCCCGGCATCAAAATACCCCAGTGTAAACGGTGGTAATTCAATAGTAAAAGATTTTTCCTTAATCATGCGGCCAATATGATGACCGGTTTCCGTAGCCTGGGGCGGATCATAAAAACTCCAGAACGTAATACCGGATTTAAAATCCTTTTTATCCGTGGAGCGTAAATCCCACGGTGCCGGATACTGACTGGTTTGAATCACGTATTCCGTGTTCTGGGTAACAGCTGCTTCCGGAAACGCATTTTTGAACAGCGGATGCGCTAAAATTTGCTTGGTTTCGAAGTCGTCCAGACCCATCAACGCAATACGGGAATTGGCACCATCGGAATAAAACAGATATTTCCCGTTATACAGTCCGTTGGTTTCCGAAAGAGCCGGAAAACGTGCATCCCCATATTCGTAAATCCGATCATCCAGCGACCCCTTCTTAATCATCAACGAACTTTCGTCATCATACCCATAGCCCTGCCAGGGTTCTGGAGAAAACAACCCCACATACTTGTAAATACGCATGGAGGGGATACCATACACAATCATAATTCCAGCATTTCCGGTGCCCGCAAATGCAAAATACTCGTCACGGC
>WGBF01000491.1 GCA_015494485.1 bacterium
CGGGATTCCACAAAGCGTGCATTTTTCATCTGGTGGTCCCCTGCAGCAAAGGGATACGGAATCAGCACTGCGGGTTTTTGTACCACGGCCAGTTCTGCCAGCGTAATTGCCCCGGCGCGGCACACCACCACATCGGCAGCAGCGTAGGCCGCGGGCATTTCGTCAATGTAGGAAAACACCCGCACGCTTTCGGTGCCCTCTCCTATTGCTGCTTTAATTCGTTCGTAATCCCGTTCCCCGGTTTGCCAGAGAATGACCATCCCCTGTGCCGTCCAGGCGGGGTACGATTGCAATACGGCATCGTTAATGGCCTGCGCGCCCTGGCTTCCTCCAAACACCAGCACCACCCGGCTATTTTCCGGTATATTCCACAGGCGCCGGGCCGCCTCCCGCGACACCGATGTTAAATCCGCGCGCACCGGGTTACCGGTGACGACAATTTTTTCCGCCATTTTCTGGAAATGCGGCGCCGCCCCCTCAAATGCCAGGCAAATTTTACGGGCGTGGGGTGCCAGAAGGCGTGAAGTTACTCCGGGATGCACATCCTGTTCTTCAATGACCACGGGAATGCCCAACTGCGCGGCCAGCCACAAAATGGGGCCTGTTACGTACCCGCCGGTCCCAACTGCCACATCGGGACGAAATTGCCGCAGAATGCGCCAGCTTTGCCACAAACTTACCGCCAGTTTAAGCGGGAACAGCAGATTCTTTAGCGTAATGGAACGTTGAAATCCCGCTATCCAGATGGCACGGTACGGCAACCCCCGCTTGGCAACCAGACGGGATTCGATGCCCCGTTTGGTGCCCACGTAAAGCACCTCCGGAGCCACATACCGGCTCAATGCATCCAATGTGGCCAGCGCCGGATACACATGGCCACCGGTGCCTCCGCCAGTGAGGAGTAATTTTAACGGTTTTTGCGCCATTGCTTCTTCCGTGTGTAGTAAAAGACGCGCTGTTCTTTCCCCGTTACGGGAACTGGATCCGTTTCCAGGACTTCCGCATCCCGCGACAGGTTTAACAGCAGCCCGGCAAGGGCCATATTAATTAACAATGCCGTTCCGCCGTAGCTGATAAACGGCAGCGGCAATCCAGTGGGTGGCAGCAGCTTCAGCGCAATCATCATATTCATGATGCTGTACCACATAAAATTGGCCAGAATCCCCACGGTTAAATAATACGAATACGGGTCCCGCTGCCGCCGGGCAATGCGTACGCCCCGAACCAGGATCGTAAAGAACAACGTCACAATCAGAAGGGTCCCAACAATTCCCCATTCTTCCCCAATAATGGAGAAGATGAAATCCGTGTGGGCTTCCGGTAAATAAAACATTTTTTCGCGGCTCTGGGCAAAGCCCACACCGGTAATACCCCCACGCCCCAGACTGGTGAGGGAATGAATCACCTGCCAACCTTCCTCCAGGGGTTTTTCATGCGGATTGAGGAAAACCAGAATTCGGGACATGTTGTAACCGGAAATGGCAATGCCACCCAATGCCACCACCAGAGAGGACACACCAAATCCCAGCAAATGGGAAAAACGCGCCGGTGAAACCGCCAGAATGGTCATACCCAGCAGGAACAGCGCCATCCCACTGCTAAAATCTTTCTGTAATACCGTTAGTCCGGCCAGTGAGGCGATAATAATGAGTGCCGGAAGCAAGCCTTCGGAAAAACTTTTCAAATCCTCCTGAGCCCGCACGATGTAATATGGCAGGTAAATGGTGAGCACAAACCGAATCACATCCACGGTCTGGAAATGAACCGGCCCCAACACAAACCACCGGGAACGAACAACTACCCCCTGATAGGCCGCCAGTACCAGGGCCGCAATCAGTGCCACGGGAGCTATTTTTTTCAGGGCCGTTAACCGAATGCTGCTAAACACCATCACCGCAACTAACCCCAGCACAAAGGCAACGAATTGCCGTTTGAAATAATAAAACTGGTCATTTCGGGCGTTTTCAGCGTAAAACACGCTGGCACTGTACACCATAACCAGTCCAATAAAAACCAGCAGCACAAATGCAATCAGCAACACATTATCCGGTTGGGAAGCCGTTTTTTTCTGTTTCATCGGGCTACCTTCATTTTGAAACGGTCTTGCGATTTAACACCAATTGTTTAAACTGGTCGCCGCGGTCTTCATAATCCCGGAACATATCAAAACTGGAACATCCCGGTGCCAGAACGACCACTTCACCGGGGGCGGCAAGCTGACCGGCCTGTTCAACGGCGGCTTCCAGGGATTCCGCCCGGTGGATTTCCACCGCACCTTCCCACTCCCGGGCAATTCGCCCGGCAGCCTGGCCCAGCAATACGGCAGCTTTAACCCGGGTGGTAAGCAGGGGCCGAAGCGCGGCAAAATCACCCCCTTTGTCCTTCCCCCCGGCAATCAGCACAATGGGAACGTCAAAACTGCGCAAGGCACTGGCCAGAGACGCCACTGTTGTGGCTTTGGAATCGTTGTACCAGGTCACATCATCAATGCGCGCTACAAATTCCAGGCGATGGGGCAACGGTTGAAACCGGGAAACCGCCTCATAAATGGCATCGGTTGGTACACCCAGCACCACTCCCACCAACGCGGCCATGGCAATATTGTACCAATTGTGCGGCCCCTTCAAAGCCAGCGTCTCCCACTGCAACGCGGCGTCAATCTCCTGCCACTTTAGATACAGGGAATCACTACCCCAATAGGCGCCGTGGCTGAGGGTTCGTTTCAGGCTAACAGGTAGTTGCAATGGCGGGAACGTTTCTATGAACTGGCGCAACAAGGTGTCGTCCTGATTAAAAATCACCAGATCTTCGGAGTTCATATTGTCAAATAGATGCATTTTGGCCGCAATGTAGCTCTCATAATCCGGATAGCGGTCCAGGTGGTTTTCTGACAAATTGGTAAACACCGCAATGCGGGGATGAAACACGTCGATGGTTTCCAGCTGGAAACTGCTAACCTCCAGAACCACGATTTCCGGAGACGGCATTTCCAGCAACGCCGCGGAAAGCGGATTCCCGATATTCCCAGCCACCACCACTTTGCGATAAAGGGTCTTCAAAATTTCGCCAATAAGGGATGTAGTGGTTGTTTTGCCGTTGCTCCCGGTAACGGCAACAATGGGTGCCTGTACAAACCAGGACGCAATTTCAATCTCGCCTAAAACGGGAATTCCCTTCTCCCGGGCTTCCTGCAGGATGGGCACATCCGGCGGAATGCCCGGGCTTATGGCAATTAACTCCGTGTCCAGTACCGCGGGAGAATGACCACCGGTTTCCAGCGTAACTTCCCGGGGGAGCCGCCGAATGACGTCATCCAGTTGTTTCCGCGGTTTCACATCGCTTACCAACACCTCCGCACCGGCCAGATGCAGCAAGCTGGCCAATGCAACACCGCTGCGCGCCGCTCCCAGCACGGCGACCCGCCGGCCTTTCAATTGATTAATATTCTCCACCTTATTGGCGGTAATCTCCAGTGTGGCGTTCATTTATTGTACCTTAAATGTTGTCAAACTTAACAGGGCCAGCAAAATACCAATGATCCAAAAGCGTACCACAACTTTGGCCTCGTGCCATCCCTGCAATTCAAAGTGATGGTGAATGGGCGCCATGCGAAAAATGCGCTTTCCCGTCCCGTACTTTTTTCGGGTGTATTTAAAATAGGTGGTCTGGATAATCACGCTTAACGCTTCGGCAACAAACACCCCGCCAATTAAGATGAGCAGAATTTCCTTTTTGATCAACACGGCCGCTGCACCCAGGGTCGCGCCCAGCGCCAGCGCACCGGTATCCCCCATAAACACCTGTGCCGGGTAAGCATTGTACCACAGGAATCCCATGGCTGCCCCCACCACAGCCATACAATACACGGTTAATTCACCGCTACCCGGTAAATAAATAATGTTTAAATAATCACTGAATTTGACGTGCCCGGTCACGTAGCTCATTCCGGCAAATGCCAGCATGGCAATGGCAATCAGACCGGCAGCCAGGCCATCCAACCCATCGGTCAGATTGACCGCATTAGACGTTCCGGTAATGACCAGAATGGTCAGCAAGATGTAAAATACCCCCAGGTGAATTTCCAGATTTTTAAAGAAGGGCACACTGGTGTTGTCATTCAAGCCATTGGCGTAAAAATGGGGGTTGAAATAAATCATGCTGCCAATGATGAGGCCCAGGGTAATCTGGCCCACCAATTTGTACCGTCCGATGAGCCCTCGCTTTTGTTTTTTTACCACCTTCAAATAATCATCCAGCAGCCCTACCAGTCCCATCCAGAAGGTGGCCAGAAAAATCATCCAGATGTAAAAATTGGAAAGAATTTTCGCCCACATTAGCACGCTTACTAATATGGACAGCAATATGATTAGCCCCCCCATGGTTGGGGTTCCTTTTTTTGAAAGATGGGTGCTGGGGCCATCCGTGCGAATTTCTTCTCCAATTTGTTTTTGCTGTAACCAGCGAATAATCCGGGGCCCAATGAACAGGCTGATAATAAGTGCCGTAATGGCGGACAATGCCGCCCGAACGGTAATGTACCGAAACACATTAAAGCCAAAAAACACATCCTTAAACTGATACAAAAAATCTGCAATCATTCCGCTTCCCCTGTTAAAATGGACAGCACCTTTTCCATTTGCATGCCCCGGGACCCCTTAATTAACACCACATCGCCGGGGCGCAGCACTTCCTTCAAATGACGGGCAATTGCTCGGTGTTCATCGAAATGGTGTACCGCCATGGTGGCATTTTTTTGGAGAATCCCCTCCTCCGTTGCCCGAGTCGCATTTCCGTACAGTAACACTTCGTTCACGGCTGTACCCGCAATGTAATGCCCGATTTCCCGGTGCAATTCTTCCTCCAGGGCCCCCAGTTCCAGCATATCCCCAAAGACCAGAAACTTCCGGGCCCGGGGACGCACCTGGGTTAAAAAATCAATCGCGGCACGGGTGGAATCCGGGTTGGCGTTGTAGGCATCATTAATAAATAACACACCGTTGTGGGTAATCAACTCCATGCGTTGGTGAGGAGCACGAAAATTTTCCAGAGCTTCCCGCATTTCTTCGGTGTCAATGCCCAGCGCTTCTCCCACCGCAACGGCCATTAAGGCATTGTAAAACTGATGTTTTCCCGGTACCCGTAATTGCACCTGCCATTCATCCCGCACCCGAAATGCCACACACCCCTGGTCGTCTACAGACACGATGGTGCCCCACACATCGTTGGTGGGTTGTGTACCAACGGTAACGATTTCCACCCCTTCCCGGTGGTAGCGGGCCAACAGCGGGTCATCGGTATTTAAAAATATCATTCCACCGGATGGCGTGGCATCCAGCAGAGCAGTTTTTTCCCGGTAAATTGCGTCCAGACTGCCAAAATAGCCAATGTGTCCTGGACCGATGTTGGTAACCAGCGCGTGGGTGGGAGCGGTCCACCGGGCCAATACCGGAATTTCTCCCGGTTGATTGGTACCCAGTTCCACCACGGCAGCTTCCACATTGGGATTAATATGCAGCAGGGTAAGAGGCACACCAATCTGATTGTTCTCATTTTTGCGGTTCCGGAGAGTACGGTATTGGGTACCCAGGACATTCGCAATCATTTCCCGGGTGGTGGTTTTGCCACTGGTACCGGTAAGCGCCACCACGGGAATGGCAAATTGCCGGCGATTCCAGGCCGCCAATTGCTGTAGAAAGTCCAACGTATCCCTGACGACAATCACCACAACGGGCAATTGCCGGGCACGGGCTTTATTTGCCTGAAACCAACGGTTATCCACTACCACACCCCGTGCCCCTTGCCGTACCACATCTTCAATGAATTGATGGGCATCGAACCGTTCACCCCGCAGGGCAATAAACATTTTGCCTTCCCGAAAATCCCGGGAGTCGATGGAAAAGCGATGGTAATCCACTGCATCAGGGTCTGCAGTGGCGGTTACAAACCCCGAATAGCCGTCCAAAAATTTTTTTAACGAATATCGCCTGCCCACTATTTCTCCGCCCAATGTAATGTTGCAAATTCAAAATTTACATTCATATTTTTAAAAGCGCTAATCTATTCCCATTCTTATGCACACATAACAAACCGTATAGCAGGCGTTCCTCAGATGGGGCTCAAAGAGGTTGCCCGCTCCAACGACCCTGTTGGTATGCCGTTCCTGCTCCCTGGAACGGTTTTATTACCCACCGGAAATTTCCGCCAGAATTTCCGTTACCACCTGGCGGTCATCAAAGGGGATTCGTTTTCCCTGAATTTCAAGGTAATCTTCGTGGCCTTTGCCGGCAATCAGCACCACATCGTTCTCGCCGGCCATTTCAATAGCACATTTTATTGCCTGTCGCCGGTCGATGATGACATCGGTTTTATCTTTGTTCTCAATACCCCTCAGAATATCCTGAATGATGGATTCCGTGGGTTCAGAACGGGAATTATCCGTGGTTAGAATGATTTTATCCGCATATTCATCCGCAGCTTTTCCCATACGGGGACGCTTACCGGCATCACGGTCTCCCCCGGCACCGAAAACGACAATTAACCGCTGCGGGTGCATTTCCAGTAGGGTTTCCATGACCCGCGCCATAGCATCTGCGGTGTGGGCATAATCCACAAAAATGCGGGCACCCGTTGGCGCCGTAAAACGCTCCAGACGCCCCGGTACCGCTGTTAAACGTTCCACACCGGCAGCCAGTTTATCCGGAGTAACGCCCAGCGCATGGGCGGTTGCAACGGCTGCCAGAATATTGTAAACATTGTACTTACCAGTAAGCGATGTCTGCACATGTAACTCCCCTCCCGGCATCCGCAGGACAATAAACATACCGGCATGTCCCAGTGTGAAGTTCTTCAACACAAAGGTGGCGTTCGGATTTTGCAGGGAATAGGTAAACACATCGCCTTCCGTCATGTGCACCAACCGCTCTCCGTACGGATCATCCAGATTAATAATAGCGCGGTCATTTTCTTCCAGACGGGCAAATAACAAGGCTTTGGCCCGGAAATAGTTTTCCATTGTTCCATGAAAATCCAGGTGGTCCTGGGTTAAATTGGTAAACACTGCAGCGGAAAAACGAATGCCATCCACGCGATGGAGTTCCAATGCGTGAGAGGACACCTCCATAACGCAGCTTTTTAACCCGTTCCGGTACATTTCGTAAAATAGCCGATGCAAATCCAGGGCTTCCGGCGTGGTTCGGTTAGCTGGCTGGGAAGCTTTCCCGGTCTGGTACTCAATAGAGGAAATCAGGCCTACTCCCCATCCGGCTGTTTTTAAAATGGAATGCACCAGATACGCCGTAGTGGTTTTCCCGTTGGTGCCGGTAATGCCAATAAATTTCATGGATTGGGACGCGGGAGCAAAAAAATTGCGGGCCAAAACCGGCAATTGTTGCCGGGTATTTTTCAGATAAACCACGGTGGCATCTTCAGGTAACGAAACCGGTGTTTCCACAAAAAATGTTCGTGCGCCGCTGGCGTAAGCGTCGTTCACAAACCGATGCCCATCGACATTAAACCCTTTGAGGGCAACGAATGCGCCATCCTGCACCGCCCGGCGGGAATCGTAGGCCATGTCCACCACCAGGCGGGTGGCGTCTCCCTCAATGCGGGCATCAGGAATACCGGTTATGATGTCGGAAACTCGTTTCATCCTGGTTCACAATAAATGGTTACGCGTTTATTGGCGGCAATTTCTTTGCCTGGCAGGGGAAACTGCCGCTTTACAATGCCATGGCCTTTAATGATAGTTTGCACACCCAGTCCTTCCAATTGCAGAAGCGCTTCCTGCATGGTTAAGCCCAGCAAATCCGGCATTTTATACGTCACAGGCGACTCCTGCGCCAGATACAACGCCACCTTGCGCGGATTTCCGGCATGGTCGTATTCCAATACCTCCTGGCGCCACACACGGTTCCCGTTGCCAATGCATTTTACCGCAAAGCCGTTTTCTTCCAGAAGGTTGATGGCCAGCTGGCCGTTCATTCCCTGAACATCTGGGACGACAAGCGGGCCGTCCGGGGCATCCGCTGCCTCCGGGGTTTCCCGGGCAGCATGACGTTGCGGATACGCCTCCCGAAGGCTGTAAATACTCAGGGCAATATTTCGAAAAATGGGGGCAGCTACCTGCCCACCGTAATACCCCTTCTTGGGATAAAAGAGCACCACAATCATGGCAAATTCGGGTTGATCTGCCGGAAAGAATCCCACAAAGGACGCCACATATCGCCCGGTGTGATAACTTCGGGTGCGGGGGTCAAATTGCTGTGCCGTGCCGGTTTTCCCGGCAATGGGCAAGCCATCAATCCGGGCTTTCATACCGGTGCCCCGGCTGACAACCCCCCGAAGCACCTGCGCAATTTGGGTGGCAACTTCCGGCGTGTAAAGCTGGCGGATTTCCGAAGGCTGGTACTCTTCAATCACAACCCCCGTTTCGTCCACCACCCGACGCACAACAAAGGGTTGCATTAACTTGCCCCCATTGGCCACCGCCGCGTACATGTTCAATATTTGCAAGGGGGTTACGGAAATTGAATAGCCAATACTCATAAAAGGAATGGTAACCCGCGAAAAATTCCGGGGTTTCCGCAAAATTCCCCGTTCTTCACCGGGTAAATCAATGCCAGTGGGCATTCCCAGTCCATAATTGCGCACCAGGGCGTAAAAATCCTTTTTATTAAACCGTCGGGATAATTTTGCCACTCCAATATTGGACGAATGCTCAAAAACCTCACGCACCGTAAGGGTACCAAACGGTTCATGATCCCGGAAAACCACCCCCCGAAACCGAAACCTCCCTTTTTCACAATCCACACGTTTCTGGTCCAAATTGTATAAACCGTGTGTCAGGATGTATGTAAGGGGCACCAGTTTGAATGTGGATCCCGGATCGTACAAATACGAAATGGCGGTGTTGCGATAGTTGTTTAGGGAGTACCGGCTGTAATCATTGGGGTCAAATCCCGGATAATTGGCCATCGCCAGAATTTCCCCGGTGTGGGGATTCATTAAAATTGCCGTGCCAAATTCTGCCTTGTGTTTTTGAACCCCGCGCGCCAGTTCGTCTTCGACAATTTGCTGGTAGGTCATATCCAGCGTGGTTTCCAGGGAATACCCATTTCGGGGTTCAATAAACGGATATTCCATTGCCGGAACCAGATGATGGCGGGCATCGCGGAGAAAATACATTTTTCCGGGAATGCCTTTCAGATACTCTTCATACCGCAGCTCAAGTCCAGCACGGGCCTGGTTACCGGAATAATCGCAGAATCCCACCACCTGGGAGGCCAGGGTTTTAAAGGGATAATACCGGCTGAAATTTCGCGTCCAGGTTAGTTTCTCATTGGTTTCGGATTCAATCAGCGCTTTGGTTGCCGGGGATACACGTCGCTCCAGAACCGCAAAGGTTTTTGCCCGCCGAATGCGGTCCAGGTAATATTTCACCGGCCGTCCCAGATGTTTACTAAACACCCGGGCTAATTTTTGAGGATTTTGGATCACACTTTTAGAAATGCCTACTTCGTACTGCAAAACATCCTGGGCCATAATCTGCCCATTCCGGTCCAGAATGCTTCCCCGGCGGGCCGGCACTTCCTTAACATCCTCCTGGTACTTGCGGGATGCTTCTACGTAATACCGGTGTTGCAGAATCTGTACCTGCACCAATCGCGCCGCAATCAGGAGAAACAGGAACACCCAGCCGGTGACCACTAACCACAGGCGGCCATACCGAACACCCGATTGGGTACGTCTTTCTTCCGGTTGTTGCGAATAATACCGTTTAGTTTTCTTCCGCTGCATCTTTCTCCAACCAATGATGCCAGATTGTTTTGTCCACCTCCAGGTATTGGGGCGGCTTTACGGAACGTCTTAACCGATTGGTACGATACGCAATGCGGGATATGCGATTGTAGTTTAACAATTCCCGCTGGATTAACCCTTCTTTCTGAACAATATCCGTGCGTAGACGGGAAATTTCCAGCTTAAGGTTCGTTATTTCCCGCAGTGTTTGCCGGATTTTAAATTCTTTCCATTGATACAACA
>WGBF01000492.1 GCA_015494485.1 bacterium
ACCCCAGACCAATCACGGTAATATCTTTAGTGGGACCAAAAATATTCATGGCATCCATGTTAATATTGGCCACAGTTTTATTGAGCGGGTAAATGGGATGGGTGGCATACCATGCGCTACCCAGTAGCCCCTGTTCTTCCGCCGTTACCGCTAAAAACACCACTGAGCGACGGGTGGGGTAATCCAGTTTGGAAAAGGCTTCTGCCAGTTCCAATAAAGCGGCGGTACCGGTGGCATTATCCCGGGCGCCGTTCATAATGGAATCGCCCTCCAGAGTGGGATTAATACCGAAGTGGTCCCAGTGGGCGGTGTAAATGATGGTTTCATCGGCGCGGTCCTTACCGGGATAGCGCGCAATTACGTTGTGGGATTTGGAAAACCGATAGGTGTTGCGAATGGTAATGGATGCGGTAAGCGGCAACGATACCGGCCGAAAGCCTTTCCGAGCGGCTTGCTGCTGCAGGGCGTCAAAATCCTGTCCGGCGGCCTGGAACAACCGACGGGCGCTCTCCAGGGTAATCCACCCCTGCACCGCGCTCTGGGATTTCCCACTGTCCGCGGATTGCAGGTAAAACTGCGGCCCGGACCAGCTGTTGCGCACCACTGTCCAGGGATACCCTGCCGGTCCGGTCTGGTGGACAATCAGTACTCCGGCAGCCCCCTGCCGTGCTGCTTCTTCGTACTTGTAAGTCCAGCGGCCGTAATAGGTCATGGCCTTGCCCCGGAACAGGGTAGAATCACCGGTGGCATACCCGGGGTCATTCACCAGCACCACCACCGTTTTGCCCTTCACATCCAGGCCGGCGTAGTCGTTCCAGCCATACTCCGGCGCCACAATACCGTAGCCCACAAACACCAGTGGTGAGCGTTTCAGGGATACCGTTTCGGTGACGTGGGGCGAGCCGGCAACAAAATCGTCCAGATACTTAAAGGTTAATGATTTACCCTTACCGGCAATGACCAATTGCATATTGTCATCAGCGGTAATTTCCACCAGGGGTACTTCCTGCAGGTAGCTATCGCCATTGCCCGGTTGCATTCCCAGTTTTTTGAATTGGTCAATCAAGTAATTAATGGTCTTCTCTTCACCCCGCGACGCTGGTGCCCGGCCTTCAAATTCGTCCGAAGCCAGCACCTGAACATGGCGGGCCAGGTCCTCTTTGGTAATGGACGCTGTGGCCTGGTCCACACTGGCCTGCCGGGTGTTGCAGGCTGCCAACAGCGCAATGACCATTACGGCGAAAAATCCTGTATAACGCATCGGTAAGGTCCTCCTCATTTTCAAAACGGTTTTTACATTCCGGGATGAATGGGTTACAGGTGAATATTGCGCAATGCCAGTATGATTTGCCATTCCTCCGGGGTAACGGGCTGCACCGAAAGCCGGCTGCCTTTCTTAAGCAGCATCATGTTGGCCAGTTCGGGAATAGCTTTGAGTTCTTCCCGGGTGATTGGCGGTTCAATATCGGTAACATATTCGATGTCCACAGCAACCCAGCGAGGATTTTCCGGGCTGCTTTTCGGGTCGAAATAGGGGCTTTGGGGGTCGAATTGCGTGGGGTCCGGATAGGCCTCCCGCACAATTCGGACAATGCCCATAATGCTCTGTGGTTTAACCACGGAATGGTAGAAAAAGGCCAGATCGCCTACTTTCATCGTTTTCATGAGGTTACGGGCCTGGTAATTCCGTACCCCGTCCCAGTAATCACGCCGATTGGGTTCGGCTTTTAAATCGTCCCAGCTGTAGGTGTTGGGTTCGGTTTTCAGCAACCAATAGTTCATACAACCCCCTATGTTGAGAATTTAATTTATGGAAAACAGAACATTTTTACCGTACATGAAAAAAACTTCGGTCCATTTTCTCTTTTTCGTGTGAATTTAACAAGGATTTGCGAAAAATATTGCATTATTTTGATGAAAAAATGCCTTCTTGAAAATAGGCAAATTTTCTGGTAAACTCCACATACGGGATAAAACGAGCACGAGGAGTTTTCGATGCACCGAATAATCGTTGTGGTAATGATTCTCTTTGTCCTGGTTCGCGCCCAACAACCGGTTTCCTATTTACCTTTGCATACCCCGCTTACCGGAGAAGATTCCTTAGCGGTGGAATGGCTGCGGCAACAGGGGATGACTGCGCAGGTGGTGACTTTGTCCGATGTAGCGCAATTACCTGGTGGAAGGGTGCTCTGGATTCACCGAACCAAACCGGAATCCCCATTTCCGACCGAAAAAGGAACGTTGCTGAGGGAATTTTATGAGCGTGGCGGGAAGTTGTTGTTGACCGGAACCGCAGCGCAGTGGGTGACCGCTTTGGGACTGGAACCGCGCTCCCCGGAGACACGCCCGGTAACCGTTGCCGACCCGGATTTTTACCACAAGCGCGGATTACAGTCCTACCGCGGCCATCCACTGTTTGCCGGATTGTTTGGCGGT
>WGBF01000493.1 GCA_015494485.1 bacterium
CCGAACCGATTGCCCCGGGCGAATCCGAACCCGAACGGGCAGGGTGTTAATGAACATCCCTACCATTTCTTCTACCCCGGGGATTTCCGGGGGACGCCCGGAAACAGTAGCGCCAAATACCACATCATCCTGCCCGGCATAATACGATAGCAATAATGCCCAGGCACTTTGCAAAATGGTGTTCACGGTAATTTGATTTTCGCGTGCCAGTTGTTCCACCGCCGAAGAAAGACCGGCGGATAACGACACCGCTACCCGGTCGTAATCCCGGCGCCCTTTTTCATCACCCGGAATGGTATCGATATTCAATGGCGTGGGTGCGGTAAAGCCCTGCAGTAATTCTTTCCAGAATTGTTCTGCAGCCTTTTCGTCCTGCCGCTTGAGCCACTGAATATACTGTTTGTAGGGTCGAACCGGGGGTAACTGCGGCGTTTGCCCCTGGCTAAACGCATCGTAAGCGGCAAATACTTCTTTCAGTAAAATGGGCCGTGACCAGCCGTCCATCGTCAGGTGGTGCTGGCTCCACACAAATTCCACCCGATCGTCATCCAGATAGATGAGATAAAAGCGCATCAGCGGGGCCTGATTCAACTTAAACCCGCGCCGGCGATCTTCCTCCAGAAAGCGGGCCAATTCTTTTTCCTGCTCTTCCGGTGAACGATCCCGCCAGTCCAGTACTTGCAACGGAAGCGGTACGGTTCGGTGAACCACCTGAACCGGCTTTTCCACCTTGCGGTACACAAATGCGGTGCGCAAAATTTGATGCCGATCGATGATGAACTGCCAGGCTTTCCGAAAGGCATCTTCATTCACTTTACCCCGAAAAGTAACGCTCATTTGTTCAAAATAAACCCCGGAATGAGGATCCATAATGGCATGAAACAGCATTCCTTCCTGCAAGGGCGTCAGGGGATAAATGGCTTCGATGTTTTTCTTTTTGCTGGTCGTTGTCGCTTTATTCGTCATCGAAATCCTCTCCTAATTCATCTAAAATGCCTTCAATGCTTTCCTCATCCAGGTCAACATCGCTGAAGTCCGACGCGGTGTATCCGACTTCTTCGGTTGTCAGGCAAAATTGGGTTAACGCGTCAATCTGGGCTTTAAACAATTCCATTAAACGGGAAATGGAGTCCCGATGCCAGCGGTTTTGACTGTAACTGATGGCAATAGTAATCCGCCCATGTCGAACACTGGCGGTGATGCCCAGTTCAAAGGGGCGTTGATTTTGCGGATCGCGTTCCGCTACAGGAATATCCGGCCGAACGGCAAATAATTCTTCCGAAGCACGGTTTTGTTCAAATTGCCCCAGGTAATTAAAACTAATGGCCGGCAATGGCATCCCGGCAATATCGGGATGCTGCGCGACATACCGGAGCAGTCCGAAACCAATCCCCAGATTGGGCACCTGCCGGACTGTTTCTTTTACTGCCTTTAGATAATCCGCCAAATTTTCAACCGAAGGTATTTGAATTCGCACGGGGAACATGGCGGTAAACCATCCCACCGTGCGGGTAATATCCACTTCTTCAAAAATGTCCGGGCGACCATGGCTTTCCTGAGTTACCGAAACATCTGTAAACCCCTTCCACTGATACATGGCGCGGGCAAATGCCGCCAGAAGGAGTTCCTGCGGTTGCAATTGGAATGCTGCCGGTACTTCGGTTAAAATGCGCTGGCTTAGGCCGGCATCCAGTTCCTCGAAATGAGTTACCGTATCGCCTTCACGATTGTTTCCATCGGGGTTATCCGGAAGGAGAAGACTTGTTTTCCCATCGCCAAGCATTTCCTTCCAGAATTCCACTTCGCTTTGCAGTTCCGCATCGTTAGCATATTCCCGCAGTCGTTTTGCCCAATATTGAACAGAGGTGGTTTTGGGCATCAACTGAATGCTTTCACCGGCAGCTGCCTGGCGGTAGGCCTGTTGAAAATCTTCCAGCAGTATCCGCCAGGACACCCCATCAACCACCAGGTGGTGAATGGTAAAGAACAGAAAACGGCCCTTCTCTCCACCATCCAGATAGGCCACCCGGAAGAGGGGCCCCTTTTCAATGTGAATGCTCTTCTGAATGGCTGCAATGTGAGCCTGCAATTGCTCCTGCAGTCCTTCCTTTCCGTTCACACCAAGCCGGTGCAGACTGAAGGTCTCCGGATGCGGCGTTTCCTCTATCCATGCCGTCCAGCCCGAATCTTTCTGCCGAAAGCGCATCCGAAGCCCATCGTGATGCGCCTCAATGGCCTCCACACTGGCCCGAAGCGCCGCCTCTTGCAGCGGCTGCTTCACCTCCAGCAACAAGCTCTGGTGCCAGTAGTGCGAATTCTCAAACCCCTGCTGGAAAAACCATTCCTGAATGGGACTCAATTCCACGTCTCCACTCACCACCCCCTGCTCCGCCTGAATGCTCACCCCTTCTCCGGCCCGCTGCGCCAGCTCTTCTATCGTCGGAGCCTCAAAGATATGCCGCGGCGCCAGCTTGATCCCCCGCTGATTGGCCCGCGCAATCACCTGGATGCTCAAAATACTGTCCCCACCCAGCTCAAAAAAGTTGTCCCGAACACCCACCTGCTCCACATGCAGCACCTCCTGCCAGATCTCAGCCAGTGCCTGCTCCACCGCATTGCGCGGCGCCACGTACTCGCTTTGCAACGCCTGGCGGTCTACCTCCGGCTCCGGCAAGGCCTTGCGGTCCACCTTTCCGCTGGCCGTTAACGGCAACCGCTCCATCACCACAATTGCTGAAGGAATCATGTAGTCCGGCAACGTTTTCTGCAAAAAGGCACGCAGCTCACCTACCGTGGGAGCAGCGTCTCCTGCCGGGGCTTCCACATACGCCACCAGCCGCTTCTCCCCCTCTGCTCCCGAACGCACCACCGCTACCGCCTTCTCCACCCGGGGATGAGCCTGCAGATGATGCTCCACCTCCTCCAGCTCAATCCGAAATCCCCGTACCTTTACCTGAAAATCCGCCCGTCCCACATATTCCAGATGCCCATCCGGCAACACCCGAACCAAATCCCCCGTGCGGTAAAGCCGTGCCCCCGATTCCCCACTAAACGGATCGGGAATAAAACGTTCTGCGGTTAAATCCGGCCGACCCATATACCCCCGCGCCAGACCCATGCCGCCTATGAGCAGTTCTCCTACCGCACCCACTGGCACCGGATTCAGGTAGCGATCCACCACATAATGCCGGTAATTGGGCAGTGGTGGCCCAATTACCACCCGACCTTCTTTGGCCACGATGGTGTCAATGCGTACCACACTGCTGGCAACCGTCGCTTCCGTGGGCCCATACACGTTATAAAAGCGCCGTTCCCCACTCCTCCAGCGCCGCACCAGATCCGCACCAAAACTTTCACCGCCACACACAATCACCTCCAGATCCGGCAATGGCCGTTGCGGCAAATGCGTCAGCAAGGACGGGGTCATCACCATGTGGGTAACACGGCGATTTTCTAAGAATTGAACCAGGGCTTCGC
>WGBF01000494.1 GCA_015494485.1 bacterium
AAGCGGGTAAACCGGAAGTTTCAGTTTAACGTACCCTCATTCCGCAAGTACGGATTTCTGAGTAGCAATGTGCTGTTCCTGGATACAGTTGAGCGGGACAGCACCGGAAAGGTTGTAGCCTTTACACCCAACTTAACCCGCAATTACGCTGCCGAGGAGGATTACATTTATTTCTATTTTCAGACATTCCGCAGGCCGGGGAAACCGTTGCGCATCCGCTACACGGTGGAGGATGACCAGAAGCGCATTCTGCTGCAGAATCAATATACCCTGGAGGGGAATGGAGAACAGTATCAGGAGCATTTTTTACGGTTGCGCCGGAGCCAGTTTGACCAGAACCGCTATCTGTTGATTGTTGAATTGGACGGGAATGGTAAGCCGTTTACCATGAAACGGGTATTTACCTTTTACTGGACGCACACCCCCCGTTCTCCCAAGGATTTGCGGGAAGCCATTGCGCAATTAACGTACATTTTTGATTCGGATTCCATAAAGAAGGTGTTAAAAGAACCATACCCGCAACAATTAGAATTTTTCAAGGCCTTCTGGAAATCGCTGGATCCCAATCCGCAAACAGAAAAAAATGAGTTAATGGATGAATATTACAAGCGGGTTAATTATGCCAACGAAAACTTCTCCAACATGGGGATGGAGGGATGGCGAACCGACAGAGGGCGGATTTTGATTAAATTCGGGTTCCCGGATGATATTGAGCGGCATCCGTTTGAAGCAGGTACGTATCCGTACGAAATATGGCGCTATTACGATTTGCGGAAGGTGTTTTTGTTTATTGACCGTACCGGATTTGGGGACTATGTACTGCACCCCAATTATTATGATATGGAATACAATTGAGAACGTTGGGCATGAAAAACCCCGTAAGCTGTTCGGCCCACGGGGAAGCAACTGGATAATGCGGCAGTACCAGAATCAGCCAACGGCTTTAACCACTTTCCCGGCCTGGATGCAGCGGGTGCAAACCCACATGCGGCGCGTTTCCCCGTTTACTTTAACACGGATGCGTTGCAAGTTGGGATTAAACCGCCGGAGGGTTTTATTGTTGGCGTGACTCACATTGTGCCCAAACATTGGTTTTTTTCCGCAAACCTGACATACTTTAGCCATCGGTCATCTCCTTCGCTTAAAAAGATTGCAAGCCAAAAATTTACAACTTGAATTGTCAAAAATCAAACAGGTGAGAAAATAATCGGGCAAAAAAATGGAGAGAGCCAAAAATGTAAAAAAATAAAGGCTTTATCCCGTGTTTAACGTGAAACGAAATTTTTTCCCCGATTTTTTTGTCAGCAAGTTGCAATTTTTCGCTCCCCTTTTTTATAATTGGTCACCCTTTGAGATGAGATTTCTTGGTTGAGGCCTGGTCTCCCAATTCATGAAATAGAGTGTAGGGACGTATTAACCTTCAAAAGCTATTGAGGTGCTGTGTGCTTATGGAAGTTCTTTCTCAATCTGCCCATTCACTACAACCCGACGGTTCTTCGATTCAGGAAAAATGGAAGGCATGTCTGGAAAAAATCAAAGCACAACTCCCGTTGCAGTCGTTTCGTACCTGGTTTCTGCCTATCATTCCGGTGTCGTTTACCGATGACACGCTCATCCTCCGGGTTCCGTCACGCTTTTTCTTTGAATGGGTGGAATCTCATTACGGGGAAATGATTAAAGCCGTGGTGCGGGAGGTGTTTGGTTTCCGGGCGGGTGTGGAGTATTTAATTGCATCCGGCAAACCGCGGCCGGTGGAGCTTCAGGAAGTTCTGGAGGAGGTGCAGGAAGAGACCAAGCCCCCGGTGTCGGAACCGTCGCCAAAGTCATGGCTGGAAGAAAGCGTTGAGCTGGACGATGCCTTTCATTTTGACAACTTTTTTACCGGCGGGGATAACGAACTGGCATTAAAAGCAGCCGAATACGTTGCCGGGCATACCAGTAAGGTAAAATATAATCCCCTGTTTATTTATGGTGATATTGGCACGGGTAAAACCCATTTGTTGCACGCCATTGGGAATCGGGTGCGGGAGCGCCGCAGCAATGCCCGCATTGTGTTCCTGTCTGCCGAAAAATTCATGAATGAATATGTGGCTTCCCTTCAAAACGGTGAAATTACGCAGTTTAAAAACAACCTTGCATCGCTTGATGTATTTATTTTAGACGACTTGCAAAATTTGGCGCATAAAAATAAGTCGCAGGAAGTGCTGTTGTACATCCTGAACGAATTGGTGCGCAAAAAACGTCAGGTGATTCTGGCGGCTTCCATGCCGCCTGCTGGCATGAAGGAATTTAATAAACAGTTGTTGTCGTTTATTCAGAAAGGCCTGATGGTGGATTTGCTGCCCGCCAGCATTTTCACCCGCCGGAAATTTGTTCATCATTTTCTGGAAGAACATGAGGTGGAACTCTCCGAAGAAGCGGTGGAATTTTTAATTACCGCCCTGAGCCATAACATGCATCTGCTGCACGCTACAATGGTACGGGTGGTGGCGCAAATTTCCCTCCTGGGGCGACCGCTGGAAATGGAACGTCTGAAAGCCATTGTGGCGCAAATGTTTCCGGATTGGAATGGGAGCCGGGAAGTGCTGTATCCCCGCCCCGAAGCCCTGACCATCGAAAAAATTGTAAATGAGGTGGCGCTGTATTTTAATGTACCGGTGGATGTATTGTTGGGCAATTCCCGGAAACGGGAAATTCAAATGGCCCGGCAGGTGGCCATGTACCTGGTGCGCCATTTAACCAGCGAGCCCCTGACACGAATTGGTTACCATTTCAATAACAGAACCCATGCGTCGGTGTTGTACGCCTGCAACAAAATTGACAAAGCCCTGAAGAACAATCCCCTGTTAAAAGATTCCGTGCTGCAGTTGAAAGACCAGATTTTAAATCACTCATC
>WGBF01000495.1 GCA_015494485.1 bacterium
CTATGCCACCTGTCCGTTACCGCCACCGCAAAATCAACTTCCCATCCCCATTCGGGCGGGTGAGAAAGCGTACGCCGGTGGGCATCACTGACAGTGCGGGAAACCCCGGAGTGTTACCCGTTTAAGCCCGGTGTGCTGCATGGAGCCGGGCGGGTGGCCCTCTCTTTTTTACTTCTTGCGTTAACTGCTCCCAATAGTTAAACTAATTGCCATTTTTCGGGTAAAATTACTAATTGAAGGAATAGGAGCACGTATTTTGAAATCCGGGGCATCCAACACCGTTCCACTGGTCTCCATTGTTACCCTCAATTACAATGGCCTGGATTTTTTGCCCCAGTTGTTTGATTCCCTCCGCCGGATTACCTACCCCAATGTAGAAATCATTATGGTGGACAATTATTCCGATGATGCCTCCGTGGCGTTTGTGGAAAAGAATTACCCGGAAGTGCGTGTTGTGCGCAATCCGGAAAATTACATGTATGCCAAAGGGAACAATGTGGGAATTCGGCATGCACAGGGGAAATACGTGTGCTTGTTGAACAATGATGTGGAGGTAGAACCGGATTTCATTGAGCCCATTGTGGCGGCAATGGAGAACAATCCCGTTATTGCTGCCGCACAGCCGAAAATTCGCGGTTTACAGAAGCGGGACTATCTGGAATATGCCGGTGCCTGCGGTGGTTATATTGATTGGCTGGGCTATCCGTTTCTGCGGGGCCGCATTTTTTTTACCACCGAAAAAGATGAGGGCCAGTATGACGAACCCGCACCGGTTTTTTGGGCCTCCGGTGCCTGTCTGTTTCTGCGCCGGGAGGCGCTGGATGACGTGGGGTTACTGGATGAAGATTTTGTTATTCACATGGAAGAAATTGACCTGTGCTGGCGCCTCCAGCTGGCCGGATGGGAAGTGGTGGCTATTCCGCAATCTGTTATTTACCACTACGTGGGCGGTACACTGGATCAGGCCAATCCCCGCAAAACCTACTGGAATTTCCGAAACAACATTTTCTTAATGGCAAAAAACCTCTCCAAGCGCAATCTGGCCAAGCGCTTGCCCATTCGTATTTTTCTGGATTCGCTGGCATTTTTGAGTGAATTTGTAAAAGGGCACTGGAAAAATGCCTTTGCCGTGGTGCGGGCTTATTACTGGATCTTCAGCCATTCCTTTATTATTACCCGCAACCGCTTCCGTACCCAGCGGTTGCGTCGGCGTTCCGATAGTGAGGTGTTACGCAAAATGTATCCCGGCAGTATTGTGCTGGAATATTTTTTATTAAAGCGCAAAAAATTTTCAGATTTATTATTTTTAAACCGTTTTTTGAGTCGGATAAACCATGTTAACATAGATACCCATTGGAGGCATAAAACAGGAGTGCAGAACGTCTATGAAAAATGAAACGCTTTTCCACCGCATTGCAGCCGCGTTCGTGTTTGTGTTTAGTCTGGCTGTGTATTTTAAAACCATGGCCCCGACCGTGTCCTTCTGGGACTGTGGGGAGTTTATTGCCTGTGCCTATATTCAGGGAGTACCCCACCCACCGGGAGCACCCCTGTACTTGCTGGTGGGCCGTATTTTTACCCTGATACCCATATTTGAGGATATTGCCCGCCGCGTGAATTTAATTTCCGTGATTAGTTCGGCGTTTACGGTATTGTTCCTGTATTTGATTATCGTCCACCTGATAAAACGATTTTTTACAGAGCGTGAAGGATTCCGGGCGTACATCCCCTACATTGGCGGAATTGTTGGTGCCCTGTCTTTTGCCTTTACGCCCAGTTTCTGGTTTAATGCGGTGGAAGCCGAAGTTTATGCGCCCTCCATGTTTTTTACCGGCCTGGTGGTGTGGCTGGCCTTCCGGTGGAGCGAAAAGCACGAAGAGGTGGGGAATGAAAAATATCTGTTATTGATTGCTTACCTGGTGGGGTTGGCCATCGGGGTGCACTTGTTGAATGTGTTGGCCCTGCCCACCGTGGCCCTGATTGTGTTCTTCCGCAAGTATGAATTCAACATTAAAAACCTTATTATTGCCGGGATTATTGCCCTGGGACTTACCGCCCTGGTGTATCCCATTACCGTGATGGGTGTACCAACCATTGCCGAAGCGTTCGGTTTTGCAGGGCTCTTTTTGTTTATCATTATTCTGGGATTTGCGCTGGTAATTGCCCGTAAAACGCACCACGATACGGCGTCGCTGTTCCTGTCCGGCATTTTGTTAATCCTCATCGGCTATTCCAGCTACGGGATGATTTATATTCGTTCCAATCTGGACCCGGCCATCGACGAAAATGACCCTGAGACCATTGAAAAGTTTATCAGTTATCTGCGCCGGGAACAATACGGTCAGCACACCCTGGACCGTTTCGAAGCCTGGCAGCGGTCTAAAACGCGCGACCGTTACACCAGTCCCATGGATTTCTTCTGGCGCTATCAGGTAAATCACATGTACATCCGCTACTTTTTGTGGAATTTTGTAGGCCGCTCCATGGATGAGGTGCATGTCGATTGGGGCAAGTTGTTACTTATTCCCTTATTGCTGGGAATTTGGGGGTCCTATTACCACTTTGTGCGGGATTGGCCCCGGGGGCTGGCGATTCTGGTGCTCTTTTTTATGACCGGCCTGGCGATTATCTTGTATCTAAATCAGGAGGAACCCCAACCCCGGGAGCGGGACTACAGTTATGTGGGATCGTTTTTTGCCTTTGCTGTGTGGGTAGGTATTGGTGCCGCCGGGGTGCTGGATGTAGTGACCCGTAAATTAAAAGGCCAGGGGAATTTTGTCCCCGGATTTCTGGCGGTGACCCTGTTTATCATCTCCCCACTCCAGATGTTGGTCAAAAATTATCACATGCAGGACCGCACCGGAAATTACCTGCCATGGGATTATTCTTACAACACCCTGTTAAATCTGGGCCCGAATGGGATTGTATTCACCAATGGGGATAATGATACCTTCCCCTTGTGGTATATGCAGGAGGTGGAGCATTTCCGAAAGGATACCCGTGTCGCAAACCTGAGTCTGTTAAATACCAACTGGTATATTGAGCAGTTAAAAAATCAGGAGCCCAAAGTTCCCATTTCATTAAGCGATGCGGAAATTGAAAACATTCAGCCCATGGTGTGGCCTAAAAAACGTACCATTAAAGTGCCGGTTCCTCCGGATTATGTTGAACGGGAACCCGTGGAGGAAGTCAAGAAATACTTCCCCAATTTGAATGTGAAACCGCCAAAGGAAATTGTATTCGACCTGCGACCCCAGTTTGCCGGCCGCTTTTTGCGCGTGCAGGATATCATGATTCTGAACATTTTGTACGCCAATAACTGGAAGAAGCCGCTGTATTTTTCCACCACAGTTTCCAATCAAAATATGCTGGATGGCCTGCAACAGTATCTGCGCATGGATGGGGTGGTAATGAAAATTACCCCGTACAAAGGGTGGAAGATTCACCCGGATATCATGTTCGATATGCTGGTGAATAAATTCAAATACCGGAATCTGAACAATCCCGATGTGTATTACGATCGCGTCCATCGCGGGTTGATTCAAAATTATCGGGTAGCATTTGCCCAGCTGGCTTCCTATTACCTCACCCAGAAGGATACCGCCCACTTTACCGCGGTAATCCGAAAAGTATTTGATGCCATGCCGCCGGAAGTTATTCCCTACAATCAACCCATGCTGGGACAATTGCTGGAAGGGTATGGGTTTATTGCCGGTGTACGGGATACGTCTCTGTTAAAAAGCGACAAGTACAGTGTTCAGGAAGTGAAAAATATTGGCGAAATGGCCATGCAGGTGGGTTACTGGGACCTGGCCTCCTACGCCTTTGATATTGTGCTGAAAAAACAGCCCAATTACCCACGGGTGAAGGAACTTCGGGAATTTTTGCCCTATCTGCGCGGTGAGTTGCCCGTGGATAGTCTGCTGGCAAAAAATCTGACCCCGGACCAGTTGTTGTATCTGGGACAGGCCGCCGCCCAGCAAAATAAATGGCAACTGGCGCGCAAAATTTTTGAAGCCGTGGCCAGCAAGAATCCCAAAGACCCGCGGGCACAGGGCTATCTGGTGGATGTATATTCCCAGCTGGGGGATTTGCAAAGTGCCCAGCGGGTGCTGGAGAACTGGTTGAAGCAGAATCCCAAGGATAATACCGCCCGCCGCCGCCTGGAAGAAATCCGGAAAGAGCTGGCACGGGCGAAAAAATAACACCGGTCCCGGGGTAACAATGCCCTCCGGACAGTTCCCGGCGGAAACGGAACGGATAAACGGTGCATGTGTGGATGAAGAAATGGCTATTCCAAATTATTCGTGCTGGTGTTAGTCTTGGGTTACTGGCGTATTTAATTTACATTGCGGATTGGCATAATATTTATGCTACCGTTCGCGGGCTTCAGCCGGGGCTGTTCGTGCTGGCAATTGGGGCGTTTTTACTGGGGGTTGTGTTTCTGGCCATTCGCTGGAAAGTACTGCTCAGCATTATTGGCACCCGGTTGTCATTCCTCTTGTTATTTCGTTTTTATTTAATTGGCTATTTTTTTAACAATTTTTTGCCCACCACCATTGGCGGCGACGTAATGCGCGCGCTTCTGGTGGCCCAGTTAAACAAGCAACGGGCGGAAAGCGTGGGCATGGTGCTATTGGAACGGCTTCTGGGGTTTGTGGCTATTCTTACCCTGGGAGCGATATCCCTCTTCTGGGTCAGTGATTATTTTTCCACCACGCGAATTATTTATTTAACCGTCGTGTTAATTTTTATTGCCATAGCTATTTTTTACCTGTTGTTTCATCCCCCTTTTTTCAGTTTGTTAACGC
>WGBF01000496.1 GCA_015494485.1 bacterium
CCCCAATTGCAATGATTTACTGTAATCCCCAACAGAAAAATATTGCGGGGCATGGGCAAGCGGAGCTCTTTACCCATCTGCAACACTTCCGGAATCCCCATCTGATGCCACGCTGCCATGGCGTGCACCTGAAAGTCGTCCAGCCGCAATTCTACGACCTTCCCCTCCTCTCCTTCCCGAATAATCGCATCCAGAAGAATGACATTGCGGAATCCAACCAAAAAGTCCAGCAATGTTAAGCCGGCCTCTTCCGTTGCCTGTAAGGTAACCTGTCGCTCCAGATGGGGTTTTAACCGTTCCAGCAGTATCAAAGCGATGGCGTCGTCCTGCTGATACCAGTTACCTACTGCCAGCACCAGATTGGACTGGCTACGCTGTTTGGTTCTGAGAATCATGAATAAACTTCCTTTTGCCCGTTCTCACCCCGGGAGAACGGCGTTTCTTTTCATTTTTTCCCTTACAACTTAAATAGCGCGGTCATAAAACTGGTTCCCAATGATTACCGGTGCCTATTGCCGGATTTGAATCGACTTTACCCACATGCTGTGAATCGATCCCTGTCTTTTACTCTGGTCTCATTCGAAATTGCGCACCCGTTCCACAACCTCCCCGGCTGCATTGCGAACAACCGCCTCCAGGGGCACACTACCAGGCAAGGCATGGGTGGCACAGGCAAAACAGGGATCATACGCCCGAAAGGCCATTTCCACTTTATTTAACAAATCTTCTCCAATTTTACCATTGTGCACCAGCATCCGGGCCGCCTTATCCACGGACATGGCAATGCGCGCCGCATTATTTTGAGTCGCAACCAACAGGTTGGCACGGGTAATCAGGCCTTTTTCATCCGTTTCGTAATGATGAATTAACGTTCCGCGGGGCGCTTCTACCACTCCAATGCCCACACCGCGGGGTTCTCCAATGGGTGTGCGCAACCGGTCGCTGCAAATTTCTTCATCCTGGGCCAGTTGTAAAAACGCCTCTGCCGCCTGAATGACCTCCACCACCCGCGCCCAGTGCATGGCCAGTGTCAGGTGTACCGGTTTTCCGCCCAGGGTGTTGACGTACTCCTCGTAGGCCGCCTGGGCTTCCGGCGTTGCCATGCTATCGGCGACATTTAACCGCGCAACGGGCGCCACGGCGTAAATCCCGGAATCCATGCCATCGGCAAATCCCTTCCAGCCCACCTGTTTCAGAAACAGGAATTTGACGTACGTCCAGGGTTCCACGTGTTCCGCCAGATGGTCCTGATACTCCTGCACCGGAAATTTCAGAAATTCCCTTCCCTCGGGATTCACCACCCGGATGCGCCCATCGTAAAAATTTACCTTATTCTGATCATCCACCAGGCCCACGTAATACGTGTCGTGGCGGTAAATATCGGACAAAATCAGTTCCAGGTACTCGGAGTTTTTCAAGACCACGGTACGAAACGTGTCCAGGGTAAAGCGGGCAAAATCCACCGCTTGTTGGGCAACCGTTACAAATTGTTCTCGTTCTTCCTCGTGGATGCCGCGGGCAACACCGCCGGGCAAATTCAACACCGGATGAATAACCTTGCCGGCCAGCAGCGTCATTAGCTCCCGCACCTGCCGGCGCATGGCAATCAGGCGGGTACCGATTTCAATACCCACTTTTTGAATAACTCCGACCACATTGCGCAGGGCTTTGGGAGCATCCGGTCCGACGATGAAATCCGGCCCACCCAAAATGTAAATATGAAGTAAATGGTCCTCGAACATGAACATATTGTACAGGAGTTCCCGAATTTTCCGGGCTGCCGGTGGTGGGGTAACACCGTACAAATCGTCCAGCGCTTTGGCAGCAGCAGTGTGGTGCGCGGTGGGGCAAACGCCACAAATTCGCGCAGTTAACTGCGGCATTATTTCTGCCGGCCGCCCTTTTGCAAAAATCTCAAATCCCCGCAGTTCCGGAACGGACAGATAAGCCCGGTCCACGTCACCGGCATCATTCAAAATAATCTCAATTTTTCCATGCCCTTCCAGACGGGTAATGGGGTGCACTTCAATGACTTCCGGCATGGTTTCCCCCTTCTGGTTATTGGTTTTCAGTCGTTTGGGCTTCAACAGTTTCCTCACGTTCCCGCCAGGCTCTGGCCTTTTGCCGCCCTTTCTGTAGCACTTCGTTTAGCAAAGAACCGGGAAACGAATACATGTAAAATGTGCCCAGCGGGTCCGGAAGTCCCTCATCAATAATGCGCTGAATTTCCGCTTCATCATTGCTGTCAATTAAGGATGCCAGAAACGACAGGGCAGCAGCGCCAAAATCACGCACGCCATCCAGGGGGCCAAAGCACCCGGTACACGGCATGTGACCTTTAATGCACAGGGCATTACACCCGCTGCGCGTCACCGGCCCCAGACAAGGAAGCCCCTGCATCAGCAAGCAGGTATCCGGATCGATATGGGTTACCTGCGAAGGGCGCACAAATTGTTTTATTTTGAAGCCTTCCGGGGGCTTGGTTTCATTCAAGGGGCATTCCGAACACAAAGAGTGAGCGCCTGCCAGTACTGTACCCCGGGGCGGTGGAGAATCCGACAGCAACTGGAGCAAAGCATCCTTTACAACATTGGGCGGCGGAGCACATCCGGGAATGTAATAGTCCACCTCAATTACCTGATTCAACGGACGGGCTTTGCCATAATACTCCGGCAATGCCACATGAAATGCTTTAGCCCCCGTCGGGGTAGGCATTTCATTACCATTTCGCTGAACCGTGGGACCGTTGTGGTAATAGTAGTCAAATACATCCTGTCGATCGTGGGTATTAATCAGTCCCGGCACGCCTCCCTGATGGGAGCAGGAACCAAACGCCACAACCACCTGTGATTTGCGGCGCAACAACCGAACCACTTCTTCCTGGTCCGAAAGCAGCACAGCACCATTGATAAACGACGCAAAAATTTCTCCATCCGTTAACTGTTCCACATCCTCAATTTTAAAATCCATGGCCACCGGCCAGAACACAATTTCGATTTGTTCCAGCGCATCCAGTAAAAACTCCGCCAGGTCCACCACGGCTTCTTCGCACCCGCCACAGGAGGCACACCAGTAAAATGCGACTTTCTTTTTCATGACACGGCCTCCTCTTTTGGGTGAATGTCCAGAACCGGTTCTTCGGGCAATTCTGTTCCAAAGGGCCCCAATTCCCGCAACGTTTCCGCAAAATCATTGACAACCTGCTTCAGTTTGTCCGCCTCCGAAGCGGAAATCCATTCCAGTCGTACCCGCCGGGGGTCAATCCCCACCTGTTCCAGTAATTTCCGCAGCAGGAGAAAGCGGCGCAGGTTTTTGTAATTCCCTTCAATGTAGTGGCAATCACCGGGATGGCAGCCTCCAATTAATACCCCATCGGCTCCGTTGCGGAAGGCCCACAGCACAAATTCGGGATGAATCCGACCGGAACACATGACGCGCACAATTCGCAGATTGTGGGAATACTTCATGCGCGAAATGCCGGCCAGATCGGCCGCTAAATAGGTACACCAATTGCAAAAGAGGCCTACGATTTTGGGTTCAAATGTATCCATAAAATTTCCCCCTCTTGTTTCCGGTTTACACCAACAATACCCCTTCTATTTCCGCCAGCAATTCTTCGTCGGTAAACAATTGCTGGGTAATGGCTTTGGATGGACAGGTACCCACGCACACGCCGCATCCCTTGCACAATGCTTCGTTAATCACCGCCACGTTCTTTTCTTCATTAAATGCAATAGCGGAATACGGGCACAGGGCAATGCACACATGGCACCCGGAACACTTTTGTTCGTCAATAACGGCAATGTTGGGTTCCAGTTCTACCGAACCGCGGTCAATTAATGCCAGGGCTTCTGCAGCGGCGGCACCGGCCTGGGCCACCGTGTCCGGAATGTCCTTGGGTCCCTGGCAGGCTCCGGCAATGAAAATGCCGTCCGTAAAGGTGGATACCGGTGCCAGTTTGGGATGCCGTTCCAGAAACCACCCTTCCGAAGAGCAGGAAATGTTCAACTGCCGCCGCACCTCTTCAGCATCATCCCGCGGTTCCAATCCAACGGAAAGAATGACCATATCCACCGGAATGCGCCGCACCACCCCGACCAGGGAATCTTCCACCCGAATCACCAATTTACCGGTTTCTTCCGGCGTAATGGTCCAGTCTGTCACTTCCGCCACCTTGCCCCGGATGAAATGCACGCCTTCCTGCATCAATTTTTCGTAAAACTCCTCGTAGCCCTTGCCGGGCGTGCGAATATCGATGTAAAAGTTGTACACCTCCGCGCCGGTTCGTTCCCGTACCAGGTGGGCCAGTTTCAGGGAATACATGCAACACACCCGGGAGCACCAGGGATTAAAATTGCGGTCCCGGGAACCTACGCAGTGAATAATCCCCACGCGCCTGGGTTTGCGGCCATCCCGCATGACAATTTCACCCCCGGTGGGACCGGAAGAGTTGACCAACCGCTCGATTTCCAACGATGTGTACACATTGGGATACCGCCCGTAACCATATTCCGGAATACGCCGGGCATCGAAAGTTTTAAACCCCGTAGCCACGATGATGGCACCGACCTGGACTTCCACCACTTCTTCCCGCTGGGTAAAGTCAATGGCATCCCGACCCACCAGATCCCGGCAGGCTTCCTGGCAGGTCTTTTTACAACGGTGGGATTTGAACTCAATACACGTTTCCGGGTCAATGGCAGCAATTAACGGCACGGCCTGCGGAAAGGGAATAAATACCGGCTTGCGCAACCCCAGGCCTTCATCAAATTCCGACGGGAACTTGGGCGTTTTGTACACGCAATGTTCCACGCACACATAACAGCCAATGCAGCGGTCTTCAATCACGTAACGCGGCTTCTTAAGAATACGGGCAGTAAAATTCCCCACATAGCCGTCAATTTCCAGAATTTCCGAATAGGTAAACAGGTGGATATTGGGATGGTCTTTCACAGCGGTCATTTTGGGGGTTAAAATACAGGAAGCACAGTCCAGCGTGGGGAAGGTTTTGTCAAATTTGGCCATGTGGCCGCCAATGGAATAATCCCGTTCCACCAAATACACTTTCTTGCCCGCATTGGCCAGCGTCAAGGCTGCAGTGATGCCGGCAATTCCTCCACCAATAATCAGCACATCGGGGTTTACCGGCACTTCTTTGGTTTCCAGCGCTTCGTGGTACCGCACGCGGTAAACCGCCGCTTCCACCAATGCTTTGGCTTTTTCCGTTGCCGACATTTTATCTTCAGTAACCCAGGAAACCTGCTCCCGGATGTTGACCATGTGAAACAGGTAGGGATTTTGCCCCCCTTCCAGGGTCGCATGCCGGAAGGTGTGTTCGTGCAGGTGTGGGGAGCAGGATGCCACAATCACGCGGTTCAGGTTCTTTTCGCGGATGTCATTTTTAATCAGAGATTGACCGGGGTCGGAACACATGTATTTGTACTCCCGGGCCACCACTACACCGGGGAGCTTACTGGCAAAATCCACCACGGCTTTTACATCCACATTGCCGGCAATATTGGTACCACAGTGACACACATAAACGCCAATGCGGGGTACCGTTCCGTTTCCTTGTTTCATGATTGTCCCCCTATCTTACCATTTCAAAAACCTGTTCAGCCGGAACAAAATGGTGTTCCAGGCCAATGTCTCTGGGATTAGCCCCCAGGGCAAACGCTACCAGTTGGGTAAAAAAGAGGATGGGGAAATCGAACGCCTCGTTGTACTTCCGGGCTGCTTTTTCCTGGTACACATCCAGATTAAACTGACACAGGGCGCACAACGTGGCCAGGGTATGGGCACCCCGTTTTTTTGCTTCCTTTAGCAGAATGTACACCAGGCGCACTCCCACCTCTTCCAGCGTTCCGGTCAGGGAACCGCCACAGCAGCGGGTTTTTAACGGGTGGTCAATGACCTCGCACCCCAATGCTTCCAGCAGCCGGTCTAAGGATGTGGGATACGTGGGATGGTCGAAACCGTTGCCCGGCCGCACAATCAAGCAACCGTAATAGGGGAACACCCGCAATCCGGTGAGTTTATTGACAACCGCAGAGCGAATGGTATCCAGCCCCACATCGTTCACCAGCACGTCCAGCGGATGCCGTACGCGTACCGAAAGGTTCAGATGTTCCAATCCCACATTTTTTAATTTTTCCACGATTTTCTGACGCAATGTGCGGTCGTCGCGGAGAATGTTGGCGGTTCGATTCAGAATCATGTAACAGGCACTGCAGGGCGCGATAATATCCCCATCGTTTTCGGAAGCCAGTGCCAGATTTCGGGCGCTCAGTAACAGGGCCTGTTCTTCCGAAATAGACATATAACTGGTAGCACCACAGCAATTCCAATCATCCAGTTCCTGCAGGGGGATGTTGAGGCGCTTAAACGTTGCTAACAGGGATTTTTCGTAACTCACCCCCGTTCCCTTCAGGGAACATCCCGGATAATACACGTAAGCCATTATGCACCCCCATTCATTTGAGCCAACAATTTTTTAAGTTGTCGTCGCTGCCGGATGGAATGAACGCTGATCGGCAAGCGGCGCAATCGCATCAATTTCAACCCCTGGGGTATCATGCGCAGCAAACGGCCAATCGCAATCTTCCGCCAGGTGCGAAACACCACCCAGAACTCCGATACCCTTCCATGATTGCGCACCCAGGTGGAAAATTCCCGCGCCAAAACCGGAATGGGGAAATTCCGGGGATAGCGTTTTTCCCGAATGGCCATTTGCTTCAAATGATACATGATGTGGGTAATTTCCACTTGTTGGGGACAAAATACCGTACAGGCGTAACAGGAGGCACACAACCAGATGGTTTTGGATTGCAACACCTCTTCTTTAAAGCCTTCGCGCGTCATGGCCATAATGCGGCGCGGGGTGTAGTCCATGTAAATCGACAGGGGGCAAGACGCAGAACACAGACCACACTGGATGCAATGCCATAGTGTTTCTCCTCCCGGCAGGTGTCGGATTTCTTCACTGAATTGGGGGGATAAATCGGCTTCGTACTTTACAGTACGTTGGATGGCTTCCATAAACAGACCCTCCAGCCATGGGTGAATGAAGCCTGATTAATGAAAGGTAAAGATCCGCGGCTGTAATCTGGTAGGTTGCTAAATAGACGCTACTGCATCCGTACGGCGCGCTTCCGGATTCCGGCGGAAACTCCGGCTGCCATTATTTATTTAAACAAATAAATTGCTTTCAAGTAGGGAATGGCTATCAAATCGCCAAAGTCTTCCTGAAACGGCCGGGCGCCGGCGATATCAAAACTGATGCGGCTTCCTTGAAAACGAAACCCGAAGCCAATTAACCCACTAAAATCGCTTTCTTCCAGGAGGGATTTGGTATTCATATATTCCGCCAGAATTTTCACATGCTTGGTAAGCCCCACAACACCGCCAGCCGAAAAAAGAATTTCGTAATCGTTGTAATCGGTTATTGCACCAATATTAATGGTTAAATTGGTCTGATAATTCCCCAGGGTAATGGCATTCCCCAATGCGCCAAACTTACTTTCAAAGTTGTGAGAATACCACACCGCCCCGGATATTAACGGGGTTTGCAGATAATTCTGTTTAATCCCCAGGCTGAAAAATTTTTCGAATCCTTTGGCAATTGGAAAGAGAATAAATGCCCCGATATGTGTTCGGGAGGTGATTGCATAGGTGTAATTGAGGAAAAACAACTGGTAATCCGCAACATAGGAATTGCCTTTGGGCATGGTAAACGCCGTCGGTGAAACCAATAATTCGTGGTCACCGGGACGATATTCCCCCTGCGCCATCAGGATTGCAGGTAACAGAAATAGAATGAATAAAACCCGTTTCATCATCGCCCCGTTTTTTTTCTTTACATTTAATATACCACGTATTTGTTCCAAAGTTCACAAGTAAATTATAAAAAAGAATGAATCTTTTGCAAGAGGGAATAAAACTTTTTAGCAAAAAATATTTCACAGTTTAAAATTTCACTTTTACCCAGACGCCTGCTGTAGACGCACAATTTTTCAACGCGCACCCCAATGTAGAAAACCGCTTTATTTTCATAAACCGGTTGCACCGCTTTTTACCTTCTGGTTATCTTTTACTTACCGGTAAAAGGCAAAATGCAGGGAGAAATCATGCTAAATCAATTAGATGAAATCCGTAAGGCCAAGGAAGAATGGCTTAAAAAGAAAGAACAATATTCACGGGACTTACCCTTTAAATACGTAACAGCTTCATCCGAACCGGTGGAATTGCTGGCCACCCCGGCCGAATTGCCGGATTTTGATTACATGCGGGATCTTAATTTCCCCGGTGAATTTCCCTACACCCGCGGCATTCATTACAACATGTACCGGGGAAAACTGTGGACTATGCGGCAGTTTGCCGGATTTGGTACCCCCGAAGACACCAACAAGCGCTTCAAATACCTCCTGGAAAACGGTCAGACCGGGCTTTCCGTGGCATTTGACCTCCCCACCCTGATGGGGCGCGATCCCGACGACCCCTTGAGCGAAGGCGAAGTTGGCAAGTGCGGTGTTTCCATTGCTTCCCTGCGGGACATGGAAACCCTTTTTGAAGGCATTCCGCTGGATGAAGTCAGCACCTCCATGACCATCAATGCCCCGGCAGCGATGTTGCTGGCCTTTTATCTGGCCGTTGCCGAAAAGCGCGGAATCCCCTTTAGCAAACTGCGGGGCACTATTCAAAACGACATCTTAAAAGAATACATTGCCCAGAAAGAATGGGTGTACCCGCCGGAGCCTTCCATTCGCATTATCGTGGACATGATTGAATATTGTACCGACCACGTACCGCAATGGAATACCATCAGCATTAGCGGCTATCATATTCGGGAGGCGGGGTCCACCGCAGTACAGGAACTGGCATTTACCTTAGCCGATGGGTTCACCTACATTGAAGCGGCACTGGAACGGGGCCTGGATATTGACCGGTTTGCGCCGCGCTTGAGTTTCTTCTTCAATTCTCATAATGATTTCTTTGAAGAAATTGCCAAATTCCGGGCTGCCCGGCGCATTTACGCCAAACGCATGCGGTACAAATACGGCGCCAAAGACCCCCGAAGCTGGAAATTGCGGTTCCATACCCAAACTGCGGGGTGTACCTTAACCGCCCAGCAGCCGGAAAACAACATTGTGCGGGTTGCATATCAGGCACTGGCCGCAGTACTGGGCGGCACGCAATCCCTGCACACCAACTCCATGGACGAAACGCTGGCACTACCCTCCGAAAAAGCCGTAAAAATTGCGCTGCGGACACAGCAAATTCTGGCCTACGAAACCGGCGTACCCTATACCATCGACCCCCTGGGTGGCAGTTACTACGTGGAACAACTCACCAACAAAATGGAAGAACAGGCAGAAGAATACTTCCGAAAAATCGAACAACTGGGCGGGGTAGTGGCTGGCATTCAAATGGGGTATTTCCAGAATGAAATTGCCAAAGCAGCCTACCAGTACCAGCAGGAAATTGACCGCAAGGAACGCATCATTGTGGGCGTGAATGAATTTGTGGATAAAGATGAGAAGATCGAAATCCCCATTCTGCTAATTCCGGAAGAAGTGGAAAAAGTGCAAATTCAACGGGTAAAGGAACTGCGGGAAACCCGCAACAATGCGGAAGTACAACGCACCTTGGGCGAATTGAAAAAAGCAGCAGAAGAAAACCGCAACCTCATGCCGTATTTGATTGAATGCGCCAAAGCCTACTGTACGCTTGGGGAAATGGTCAATACCTTAAAGGAAGTGTTCGGGGAATACGAAGAACCGGTTGAATTTTAATCCCCCACATTTGGGGAAATTGCGCGAAATGCGGCCAATGTGCCGTTAAAACGGGTAACAGGGGATCAGGGAGAAAGTGCGCGGCTCACCACCTCTGTTGCCAGTACCTCCAGAGGTTTAATAACCGGAAGACCGGCCGCCGTTTCTCCCAGTGCCAGTTCAATTTCGGTACACCCGGCAATAACCGCAGCCGGCTGTTCACCGCGAAATTTTTGAATAATTAACTCCAGTTGCTTTTCATGCGCCGGTAACGGACCCCGTTGTTTTACCCCTTCCGGGCCGTAAATAATGTTCATAATATTCTGTTGGGTATCCTCATCGGGCAAAATAAGCTGATCAGCGGGCAAATATCGCGGGTACAAACCACTGCGAACGGTGCCGGTGGTTGCCAGCAACAACACCCTACCAGCGGCAACCTCACTTACGGTTTTCGCCACCAATTCAATCATATTCAGCACGGGAATCTGCACCACAACCTGTATGTCCTCCCAGAAGAAATGCGCCGTATTGCAGGGAATGGCAATCAGGGCCGCGCCCCAGCGCTCCAATAGCTGCGCGGATTCCTGCAGCATCGGTACCGGAGAAGAGCCTTTCCCTAAAATAAACGCCGTTCGGTCCGGTATCTGAGGACGGTTGTCAATTAAAATGCGGAGATGGTCTTGTTCCCGTTCCGCGGGAGTTTTATCCACAATATGTTCAAACAGGCGAATGGTGGAATGCGGCCCCATGCCCCCTAAAATGCCAACCATTTTATGCTTCATTGTCCCCGGTCCTCCTTCTGCCGTAAACGCAAGGCGCCGTATTTTTTCAAAATGGCTTTCACCTGTTCTTTCGGAAGCGCTTCCACGGTTCCACGA
>WGBF01000497.1 GCA_015494485.1 bacterium
CACCTACCGAATCCCCGATGAGCTGGTGGGCGTTCTACAGGTAGGCCACCAGGTTATTGTGCCTTTTGGGCACCAGATTCTGGGCGGTGTGGTGATGGAAATTCAGGAAGAAGCGGATATCGATGAAACGAACATTAAATTCATTCACGATATTGTGTCAGAGCATTTATTTGCCGATGCGGTGCTGTTAAAAACCATTCAGTGGATAGCAGGGTATTACGTTTGCACACTTGGGGAAGCGGTTCGGTTGTTAAATCCGACCCAGAACCTTCATTCGGCTATCGTGGAACTCCACCCCCGGGTTGCATCCCCGGAAGGATTCACCGGTAAAGAAAAACGGGTACTGGAAGAAATTATTCAGCATCCCGGTATTTCCGTTAAAAAACTGGCTAAGCGCTTGCCGGCGTTTAACGTTAACAGCATTATCCGGCGCCTGCAGACCAAGGGCGCAATACGTTCGGAACGCAAACCGCCCAAAAAGCGCAAAATTTTTAAAACAGAGCAGCGGCTTCAGTTGCATCCTGAAGCGGCGGAGCGAATGGTGGACATCCCCCGGCGCTCCGCGAAAAAGGCTCAGCGCCTGGTGACGTTCCTGCAGGAACATCCGGCGGCTACCCGTAAGCAACTGGCGGAGGCAGGCTTTGGCGATTATTTTGTGCGCAAGATGATCGCCGCCGGCGTACTCACTGTAACCGAAGTCGAAGTAGCCCGCCGGCAGTCCCCCCGGTATGGGGAAGCGGTGAAAGAGGTACAGCTAACCCCCGAACAGCAGGATGTGGTGCAGCACCTGGCGGACACGATTCGGCACCGTCCGCAATTTACGCCGTTGTTGCTGCATGGCATTACCGGCAGCGGTAAAACGCAGGTGTACATCGAACTGGCCCGCCAGGCTGTGTCTGCGGGGAAAGACGTGATTATTTTAGTCCCGGAAATTGCCTTAACGCCGCAAACGCTGGCCCGGTTTTACCATTATTTTAAAGATAAAATTGCGGTGCTCCACAGCCGTCTTTCCCGGGGGGAACGACTGGAAGTACTGGAGCGCATCCGTGCCGGAGAATATCAACTGGTCATCGGGCCCCGTTCAGCCGTGTTTGCCCCCTTTCGCAATCTGGGGCTCATTATCGTGGATGAGGAGCACGAGAACAGCTACAAGCAGGTGGATAGCGTTCCCCGTTACAACGCCCGGGATGTGGCCCTGTACCGGGGCTACTTGCAAAACATTCCGGTTGTGCTGGGGTCTGCCACCCCCAGTTTCGAAAGTTTATTCAATGCCCGCAACAAGGTATATGCCTACAAAACGTTAAACACCCGCATCAACACGCGGGCCATGCCCCGCTTGACCATCGTGGATTTGCGCCAGGAATGGCAGCGTGGTGGGGGAGTGCCCATTTTATCGGAAAATTTGCAGTTGAAAATCGAAGCCCGCTTGATTAGCCGGGAGCAGGTAATGCTACTGCTCAACCGGCGGGGATTTTCCCCGTACATTCAGTGCAAGGATTGTGGCTACATTGCCCGCTGCCCCAATTGCGATATTTCGCTAACGTATCATCAAACGGATTACCGGCTGCGATGCCATTACTGCGGGTACGAAGAAAACGCCCCCGATGTGTGTCCCTCCTGCGGGGGGCTGGATATTTTGTTCCAGGGGATTGGCACCCAGAAACTGGAGGAAGAGGTGCACCGGATTTTCCCCACGCCCGGCTGTTGCGGATGGACCAGGATACCACCCGGGGACGCCACGGCCATGCCGATGTGCTGGAAAAATTCCGGAATGGAGAAGCCGATATCCTTATTGGCACCCGAATGATTGCCAAAGGACTGGACTTTCACAATGTAACACTGGTGGGCGTTATTAATGCCGACCAGGGGTTGCGGTTCCCGGATTTCCGCGCTTCGGAAAAGGTGTTCCAGTTGCTGGTTCAGGCTGCAGGGCGTGCCGGACGCGGTGCTTCCAGCGGGGAAGTGGTTGTTCAAACGCTGGACCCTTCCCATTACATTTTCAATTATTTAATTTCTCACGATTATCTGGGATTTTACAACCGGGAGATTGAAAGTCGGGAAACGTTGCAATACCCGCCGTTTTCCCGAATCCTGCTAATACGAATTGTCGGGGAAGATGAGCAACTGGTCTGGCACTATGCCATGAAAATTCGCCAATTTCTGAACAAAGCCCGGGGAGACCGGAGTTATAAAATTCTGGGGCCGGCGCCGTCTCCCATTTCGCGGATTAACCGCCAATTTCGGTACCAGATTTTAATCAAACAGGTCCGGGAGGAGGACAGCAGCATGGCTTTTTTACGGCAATTAATTAAAAAAGGAATTTATTTGAATCCCGATGTATCCCGATGGCCGGTCACGATTCAAATAGATATGGACCCGGTAGATATTTTGTGAGGAGAGCAATGAGACGAACATCCTGGTGGCTTATTTTACTTTTATTGGGTGTTGTGGTTTTCCGTGGGATTGCCCGGCAGGAAACCCTTCAGCCCTTTTACAAAAATCCCCAGTGGCTGAATACCATTCGTGTGAGTGGGCTAATGCAATTGTGGGCGTGGGAAAACCGAAAGCAGTGGTGGCAGGCGGGCCTGGAAGTAACTTATCATACCAAACACAACGTACCGAATTTGTTTTCATCCATGAAGAGACAAAAGCTCATTTCGCCGGCGGAGTATTTTTATTACAGTCATTACCCGGAAGCGCGTTTTTATCCCCCGGAAGTGGAAGATGTGTTGAATCGGGAGATTGGTGGCATTTCCGGGCGTATCAGTATCTCTCCTGTAGAATTGGCGGATGCTGTTGTGCGGTTTTACCAGAAATATCATTACCGACCGGTGCTGGATGCGCAGGTGTTGCAGGTTTTAACGCCCCGTCAGGTGCGGATTCTGAAAATTTTGTGGAAAAAAGGCTTTCTGACCGATGCGGCTCTGTACCAGCAATTTGTGAAAACGTATCCCGATGAAGCCATCGCATTTCCCCTGTTTGAAAAGGAAATAGATGCTCTGACCTCCCTGGCACTGGTGCGGCGCAAGCAGGTGGGGCAGATCCGGTACGTGGTACCCCGGGTTTCCCGGGCCTATGTGCATTACAGCCTGCGGGAGTTGTTCCGGAATCTGGATCCCATCACCCATGCAGAAGAATATGCGCATGTTCAAAAATTACTGGCGATTATTGAGGAGTAGCACATGCCGGAACTCCCCGAAGTTGAAACCATCCGTCGCCAGTTGCTGCCGATTTACAAAAATGAAATTCTTGAGAAAATTGAATTTCAGTATGCGGGTCTCATAAAAAACGCCACGCCGGATGACGTTCGCACCGCGCTGGAAGGAAAACCGTTACAGGATATTGACCGCTTCGGCAAGTTCCTGCTTTTCCG
>WGBF01000498.1 GCA_015494485.1 bacterium
ATCCTAAACAGGTGTAATGTTTTGGAATTTAATAAAAAACCGCGCCCCCTTTTTAACACGAAGGAAGCGCGGCGGAGCGATGAGGCCTGTATGCTTCTTTAAAATAGCGTACAAATACAATACCATCCTTCGGCATACGGAAATGGTACAGGAGTTGCTAAATCCCATCAAAAAACGGAGGAGGCATCCAATGCTACGCATTATTCGATTGGTATTCATGGCTTTGGTAGTGTACAGTGCGGGTTATAGTTCGTCATTCGGACTCATTTCGTATGTCAATGCAGCCCATTTTAACAACAATGGCCATTTTTCCCAGCCCAATCTGGGTAGTGGCGTGGGGGTGTATTATTCCATTCCCCTTAAAGGCGATCTTTCGTTGGTTAATGAAATCATCATTAACAACATTGGAGCGGTGTACATTTCTTATTTATATGACATTCCTTACAAAACAGTATACCGATTGAAATACCTGGAAGTGCCAATATTGCTTCAGTACACCATGGAACTTCCACTGTCCTTTCAGGGATACCTGTTTGGCGGACCCATGCTGGGATTTAATTTAAAACAATCGGCAACCACGAAAATCGGAAGCCTGCTTCAACGCCACGAATTAAATAATTTTGACCCCGCTAATTTTGCCATCACTCTTGGCGCCGGTATTCGAACAAGCCATTTCAAAGTCGATGTTCGCTACACATACGGACTCTTAACAATAATTTCCGTACCGGGAGGTGGTTACAAAACATCCAGTTTTTCGGTATCCGTAGGTTTGCCATTTAGCAAATAACCATCATGTAAGGAGGGTATTATGCGTCGCTTACCGCTTATATTATTAGTTTTGATGATTCTCCTGCAATTTTCATTGGGTAGCACACCCATTGTGGGAGGTATCCAATTTGGTATTAATCACACCGGTTTTGATAAATCATCCTTACCGGGTCTGCAATTTGAGAACACGTTAAATGCATCACACGGGGTATTTATTGAAGTGCCCCTGTCATCACTTTTGACACTGCGCACAAGTTTTCTGATTGCCAATAAAGGCGTATTTGTTAAACCCAACATGCAAAGCGTAATGAAACAACGTATTTATCTTTCTTATTTTGAAGTGCCTCTCTTAATTAAATTTATTCTACCCGTTCAACTGGACGGTCTAAAACCGTTTTTAATTGGCGGCCCGTCCTTTGGGTTTAGTGTCCATAACTTCTTTAGCCACGTCCAAAATGGCGAAGAAATTCTTTACAGCCGCAGTCAATGGAACAATAATGACGGCGGTGTAAATCTGGGAATTGGTTTCGAAGGAAAACACGTTAGTGTATTTTTACAATCCTATATTGGTGTAAATAAAATTACGCTGGACATGGATGAATTTCCGGTTAAAAACCGGTCGCTTTCTCTGGTTCTAAGTTACTCATTTCAGTCGCGATAAAATATTTTGTTTTTCTGACTTAACTTGTTAATATTTAAGAGAATGCATTCCGGATATTCACAACAGAATATTCGGAATGCATTCACTACAGTACCATAAATTTTCATACCTGTTTGTAATTTGTCCGGGGATATTCCTCCAGCGCCCCGGAGTTTTGCGTTGTTCATTTCAATTGCGTTGTTGGGCATTTTGAAAAACGTAAACCAATTTAATCGGAGGCGGGTATGCCCTACCTGAAAGACATTCTTCTCCGGGTCCAGTGGAGGGATGTGCAAACCATTCTGGAGGAATTATATGATTTACCCCAAGAATACACTCATCGTTTGCAGGATTTTTACCACCATCTGAAAACCCTGCCTGTACAGAATGTTGATTCGTGTCAAATCCAGGTACACCAGATAAATAATCGTGTGGAAGTAATCGGTTTAGAATGGGTACCGGATGAAAAAACGGGCGATGTTCATCAGCAGCCGGTAAGTTTAGCACTCACGCCATGGTCCGAATGGCTGGGAATGTCCTTTACGAAAGATACCCTCCGGCAATTCTCACCCCCGGAAATTGTTGCCCATGCGCTGATGGAAATGACCCGCTGGGGATTTTCGGAGGACACCAAAGCAGCATTATGGGAAAAAGCAGTTATAGCCCAAAATCATTTCATCAGCAACTCCCTGGTACTCAAGAATAGTTGAATCATTGTTGAAGCCCCCGGTAAAATCAAGGCATCAGTCCAACTATTCGGTTTAAACCGAAATGGTTTTAAAGTACTATAGGCAACCATGGCGCTGCTTTGGAGAGGCATACTTCGACGTCAAAATGATATGATATCCTCAATGAAATGGACAGTTTTTCAAATGGATCGTCACAATAAATACAATAAATTTTGATGATCCTAAGGCGATATTCCTTTTGTAGAGGGCAGTGAAGCATATTTAAAGGGGAGTGAATTAACATTTTTTAATAAAAATCCCCGGGCCAGCACGATGCCTGACCCGGGGTGTTCAGTGAGGTTAGGGGATATTATTTACCGGGGACTTCCGTTTCCGGACGCGGCATGTACTGCAACACCGCATCATCCGGCCGGTCCAGCGGCAATTCGTCCAATTTGCCCCAGCGGCGCATATCCACCCAGCGATGCCCCTCCAGGAACAGGGAGTACCGCCGCTCGTAAACCAGCTGATTAAACGCACTGGTTTGGTCGGATAATGTCACCGCGCCCAAACCTGCAGCCGCACGGACGGCATTGATATCCGCTTGCGCTGCACTCAGATTGCCCAACTGAATATTGGCTTCCGCGCGAATGAGCAGCAATTCTTCATTGCGGATAATGGGCAGCGGATCCACATCGCTGCTGGTGATGGTAACTGCCAGATCGGAGGTTAAGTTATCAAACTGGGTGGCAACAGAACGTTTGTACACCTTGGTTGCAAAGCGCTGGTCACCTGCTTCTGCATCCGTTTCAAAAGAGGGATGTGCCATTAGCTTCACAAAATCCGCCTGGGGATCCTCATAAATTTCGTTCACCTGATCCCCTAATCCTGTTCCATAAACCAGATAAACGCCTTTGTCCATTGGTGCGGAAGCATCCACAAAGGAATTTTGAAGCGCAGTCAGCGCCTCCTGATATTTTCCCTGATACAGCTTGACCCGTGCCATCAAAGCCCGATTAAACTGCCGAAAGGTTGCCGGTGTATTAAATCCGGCAAAGCCTGAACTCAGGGTAAAACTAAAGCTGGAACCGGCATTACCCAATGCGGTGTATGCTTCATCCAGAAGGTTTTCGATATATGCAAACGCTTCTGCTTTTGTGGCAAAGGGCGCATTAATATCGCCGGAATAGTCCAGTTTGATGCCGTTTTCATCCAGATAATTGAGATTCAGCAGTAACTGATAGGCCATAATGGTTTTGGCAAACCCTTCCAGCCCGGCCTGCGTTTCGCCGGAGGTTTGCTGCGCTTTTTCCAGAATAAAGCGGCAGTTTGCCACAACCTGATACCGGGCCGTCCAGGGCCGATTCAACAAAAACCCACCGGGATCCGGATTGGCGCGCATGATTTCACCGGTATACCGGGGATCGGCCGGTTCAAAATAGTAGGCTTCCCGCCCAACAATAGACACCGTCCGGAGGTAGATGGCATAGTCCACCCGCATTCCGGCCAGGGCACCGGTAACCAGCGTACTCACCGGCGCATTTTCCAGATCCGGCGAATTGGGATCTGGAAATTCCATTTCCCCGCAGCCGGTAAGCAGGCTACCCAAAAATATGGCGGATAAAAACAGAAATAAGAATTTATGTCTTTTCATTGATGCATTCTCCTTTTTTACAATCCGACCGACAGATTTAAATGGAACGAACGGGAAGACGGATACGGAATGGTATCAATCGCCCGCCCTATGGCTACATTACCGAACTGGCTAACTTCGGGATCGTAACCGGAATACCGGGTGAACATCAGCAAATTCCGCCCGGAAAGGCCAATTCGCACGTAGGACACGTTCGGCAAATGAGAGGAAATCCACTGTTTGGGCAGATTGTAGGTCAGGCTTAATTCCCGTAATTTTAGAAAGGTGCCATCTTCCACATAGGGTGCGGTAGTACGGCCCAGCAAATTTAAGCGGGCCGGCCCCAGCGTCATTCCGGCTACATCGCTTTCCTTTACCGTACCGTTTTCCGGCAGATGCAGATTTTCCGCTGTGGCCGGGTCTTCGTAATCGGCACTGGTGCCGCCCAGGTCGGTTAGCA
>WGBF01000499.1 GCA_015494485.1 bacterium
ATCGCTGTTGCCCAAGGTGAAACGGCTGGTGGCAGAGTACCCCGAATTTACCTTTGTGTATGTGGACACCGAACAGCACCCCTACCTGGCCGGGCAATATATGGTGTTTGCCGTTCCCACGTTAATTCTGTTTGCGGAAGGTCGGGAATGGAAGCGGTTTAGCCGCTTTATTGGGCTGGCTGAATTGGAATCCGCATTGGAACAGTTGCACCTTCTGGTTAAATCGATGGAATAACATTCCCAAACGCATCTGCATGGTCGCATTACCAGACATGTATGTTTTAACACCGGTGGACTTGCAAAAAATCCGTACGGCCCTTCGCCGTCAAACAGAAACAGAAATTTCCCTGGATGCCGGGAAAACCGCGCAACCCGTAACTGTAACAACTTCCGAAATTCGTGGAAACGGATTTACCCTACCGCTACCCCCCTCTGCACTGCTGAACCGACAGGATGACCGCACCATCCTGATTTTTCGGAACGGACATTGGGAAAAATGGCAATATTTTAATCCGACTACCCAGCGATTGTACAAGCCGGTTTTTGTGGCGGAAGGGAAGCCACCAACCATTGAAATTAGTGGCATTAAGATGCATGTGACTGAAAACGGTGCCCCCTGGAAGGATACCCGGCGAAAGGTCTCATTTTTAAAGGCCACCCACGGAATAGTGTGGGACACCTGCTGTGGAATGGGATATTCGGCAATGGCGTTAGCCCGGCTTCCTGGTGTTCGGATGGTGATCACCACGGAAGTGGACCCTACGGTGTTGTCGATTTGCCGGGAAAATCCGTGGGCACAGGATTTGTGGCGGCATGACGCCATTCAGGTGGTCCATGCCAATAGTACCCAATTTGTTCGGATGCTTCGGGACCGGACATTGGGGGCGGTTTTACACGACCCACCCCGGTATGCCCTGGCACCGGAATTGTACGAATTGCCGTTTTACCAGCAGTTACACCGGGTATTGCGTGCAGGGGGGGTGTTGTACCATTACACCGGGAATCCCCGTAAACACCAGGAAAAAGGATTACCGATACGCACGGCAGAACGATTGCGCAAGGCAGGTTTTGGTCGGGTGCGGCAATGTTACCAGGGCGTTTGTGCCCGAAAATGAGTGGCGGTACAAAATGGCAGTGATGAAATAAAGTCTGTTAATGAAAACATCTGGCGTTGAGGGAATGATGATGAAGAAAAAACAGCTTCTGTGGTGTGTGCTGGTGATAATCATTACCAGTACCATGTGGCCGGGAGAACTGCCCGCGCAATCCCCCTGGTGGCGAAATTTGAAGGTGGGGGTACTACCAACCGGCCGGTGGAATGCCATCACCGATGTCCCCGGTGTACGGGTGGGGCAGGTAACCCTGGTGGAGGGTAAAAATTGCCATACCGGGGTAACAGCCATTTTACCCCATGCGGGGAACATCTTCCAGCAAAAGGTTCCCGCCGCCGTTTACGTTGCCAATGGTTTTGGTAAGCTTACGGGCGTTACCCAGGTGGAAGAGCTGGGAAATCTGGAAACGCCCATTATTTTGACCAATACCTTAAGTGTACCGGTGGCGGCGCAGGCACTTGTGGAATACACTTTGAATTTGCCGGAAAATGAGGCGGTGTATTCGGTGAATCCGGTGGTGGGGGAGACCAACGATGGTTTTCTGAATGACATCCGTGCCGGCTTCGTCCGCAAAACCCATGTGCTGGAAGCGATTCGCATTGCCCGGAGCGGCCCGGTAGCCGAAGGAAATGTGGGGGCCGGTACCGGTACCCGTGCATTTGGATTTAAGGGCGGTATTGGGACGGCATCCCGGCAACTCCCCGACGAACTGGGAGGATACGTGGTGGGAGTTCTGGTACAAAGTAATTTTGGGGGAATATTGCAAATCAACGGGGCACCGGTGGGGCAGGAGTTGGGCAAGTATTATTTACGGCGCCATGTGGAACCGGTGCATGATGGTTCCTGCATGATCGTGGTGGCAACAAATGCCCCGTTAAATGCCCGGCAACTTAAGCGCCTGGCGAAACGGGCCATTCATGGCCTGGCCCGAACCGGCGGGGTAACCACCCACGGCAGCGGCGATTACGTGATTGCCTTTTCCACCCATCCGCAAATGCGAATTCCCTTCCAGAGTGAGGAGCCCCTTCAAACGCGGCCGGTATTGCGGGACGACCGCCTGTCCCCGCTGTTTGTGGCCGTGATTGAAGCCACGGAGGAGGCGATTTACCATTCTCTGTTCGCTGCCGAAACGGTGGAGGGTTTTCGTGGAACCGTGGAAGCGCTACCGGAAGAGCAGGTGAAAGCCATTTTGAAAAAATACGGCGCATTTCATTTACGGCAGAAGGAGGACCGGGTACAATGAACC
>WGBF01000500.1 GCA_015494485.1 bacterium
GGCTAACACAGAAATAGTAGACACCCCATTCTTATTTTTCCCTTGAAACCGTTTTGCCCCCAAATCTATATTCTGTCATGAAACGACGAATGCTGTACCTTATCGTATTTTTGGCCTTCTCCCCTCTCCTTCTGGCGCAGGAACCGGTGGTTGGATTATGGGTGGTTCGGAACACTTTAACGGATTCCACCCGAATAAACACCATGCTGGAAACCGCTTATCACCTGGGTTTCACTGATTTATTCGTTCAGGTGCGTGGCCGCGGCGATGCCTACTACACCAGCCGCTGGGAGCCCAGAGCCGAGTCTTTGGCAACAGACTTTGACCCTTTGTACTACCTCCTTCACCACCCTTTGCGCAAACATTTTCGGATTCACGCCTGGGTGAATGTGTTTTATGTGTGGAGCCAGAATACTCCGCCCGGTTCTGCCCGGCATGTGGTCAACCAATATCCAGATTGGCTGGAACGCCCGGCGAATGCAGTCCAGCCTTCATCGTTTCGTGGTTTGTGGAAAACATTCCGAAATGAAGAAGGGTTGTACCTTTCCCCCCACGTGAAAGCGGCACAACTTCATTTGTTGCGGATTATCCAGGATATTATTACCCACTACACCGTGGATGGCATTCACCTGGATTACATCCGATACGGCGGCAGCCAGTTTGGATTTCACCCGGAAGGGGTTCGCCAGTTTCAGTCCCTTTTTCACCTGGACCCTACACAGTTGCAGTTTTCAAAAACCACCCGGAAGACATCCCAAAGCGTACCGTACGAGGTGGTATTGGACCGTTGGGCCCGCTTTCTGCAGGCCCAACTCACGCGTTTTGTGTGGCGGGTGCATCAGGTTGTAAAAAAGCACAATCCGCGCGTTATCCTTTCTGCAGCAGTAAAACCCGATGTTTCTTTAGCGCGCTGGCGCTATTACCAGGATTGGGGGCGCTGGCTTACCGAGGGGCTAATTGACTTGGCCCTGCCCATGAATTACACTGCTGACACCCGGACTTTTTTATACCGCATCAATCAAATGCTCCAAACATTGCCTCCGGATAAAATTATTATGGGCGTTTCTTTGTTCAACCAACCGGCTACAGAAGCGTTAAATAAAATAGTTCTGGTAGAACAAATTCCCTTAAAAGGGGTGGTGTTGTTTTCATACAATCAAATTAAAAATAATGCTGTGATTCAAGAACTTTTAAAAGACCATTTAACGAGGGAGTACAGTCATGAAACGGGAAATTCGCGCCCCGAGGGGCAATAAGCTCACCTGCAAAGGGTGGCATCAGGAAGCCGCCATGCGCATGCTAATGAACAACCTGGACCCGGAAGTTGCTGAGAAGCCCGAAGAATTGGTTGTTTACGGCGGTTCCGGGAAAGCGGCACGGAACTGGGAAGCCTTCGATGCTATTGTGGAAGCACTAAAAAACCTGGAAAATGACGAAACCTTGCTGGTCCAATCCGGAAAGCCAGTTGGCATTTTTCGTACCCATGAATATGCCCCCCGCGTGTTGATTGCCAACTCTAATCTGGTCGGCAAATGGGCCAATTGGGAAGTTTTCCGGGACCTGGAGCGCAAAGGGCTCATCATGTACGGACAAATGACTGCCGGAAGCTGGATTTACATTGGCACTCAGGGTATTTTGCAGGGTACGTACGAAACCTTTGCTGCCATTGCTAACAAACGATTTGGCGGAAGCCTGAAAGGCACCCTAACCTTAACGGCTGGCCTGGGTGGCATGGGCGGTGCCCAACCCCTGGCCGTTACCATGAATGAGGGCGTAGCCATTGTGGTGGAAGTGGACGAACACCGCATCCAGCGGCGCCTGGAAACCCGCTACGTGGATACGATGGCGCGGACACTGGACGAAGCGCTGGAGTTGGCCCTGAAAGCCAAAGCGGAAAAACGGCCCCTGTCCATCGGTTTGCTGGGCAACGCCGCCGATATCTTCCCCGAGTTCGTAAAACGCGGAATCACACCGGATATTGTCACCGACCAGACATCTGCCCATGACGAACTTAATGGTTATGTGCCTGCCGGAATTTCGTACGAAGCTGCACTGGAGCTGCGCAAAACCAATCCGCAAAAATACATTGAAATGGCATACGCCTCCATGGCCAGACACTGCCAGGCGATGCTGGATTTGCAAAAACGCGGCGCCGAGGTTTTTGATTACGGGAACAATCTGCGGGCGCAGGCAGAAAAAGCGGGTGTAAAAAACGCATTTGATTATCCCGGATTTGTGCCGGCGTATATTCGTCCCCTCTTTTGCGAAGGGAAAGGGCCCTTCCGTTGGGTAGCGCTCTCCGGCGACCCGGAAGACATTTACCGCACTGACGAGTTAATTAAGGAGCTCTTCCCGGAAAACAAACACCTCATTCGCTGGATTGACATGGCCCATGAAAAGGTCAAGTTCCAGGGACTGCCAGCCCGCATTTGCTGGCTGGGCTACGGTGAACGCGCCAAATTTGGTCTGGCAGTGAACGAGCTGGTACGGAAAGGTGAAATCAAGGCACCTATTGTCATCGGTCGGGATCATCTGGATACTGGCTCCGTGGCGTCCCCCAATCGGGAAACCGAAGCCATGAAGGACGGTAGCGATGCCATTGCGGACTGGCCGTTGCTCAACGGAATGCTGAATGTGGCTTCCGGTGCCTCCTGGGTATCCATGCACCACGGCGGCGGTGTAGGTATTGGCTACTCCCAGCACAGCGGAATGGTGATGGTCGTAGATGGTACCGAGGAAACTGCACGCCGTATTGAGCGGGTATTAACAAACGATCCCGGAATTGGTATTGCGCGTCACGCCGATGCAGGATATGAAGAAGCTATTGAATTTGCCAGAACCCATGGGATTAAAATTCCCATGCTAAAATAAAATTTTTTCATTAATTTTTGCGCGAATAATGAAACGAATAAACACGGAGGATTTCATGGAAAACGACAAAAAAGAATGTCTGGTTTGTAAAAGGGATGATCAGACCATCCCCCTTATTCAGATTACCTATCGGGATACGGTACTGTGGATTTGTCCCGAACACATGCCCATTTTAATCCACAATACCGATAAACTGATGGCAATGCTGGAGAATCCCTCCTCTTAACTTTTCGTGTACACAGAATTAGGAACGGGTGCCAGAACCGCAGTTATGGCACCCGTTATTTTTTTGAATCCGGATGCTGTTTCACACCCCTTGCTGAACCTTTTTATTTAAACTGACGAAAATTGGGCGGTCGTTTTTCAAAAAAGGCTTTCACTGCTTCCTTGTGTTCCGGTGAAGTCAAACTCTGGTAAAAAAGACGCGTTTCCTCTTCCACACGCGCTTCCAGTTGCTGCACGTATTCCGGATAATTAATGAGGGCTTTCACTTTTCGCAGTGTATCCGCGGGTAAATCCGCCAGAGTTTTGGCCCGCTCCAGCGCCCGGCTTTGCACAGCCTCATCCGCCACAACTTCACTAACCAGCCCCAACTCCCGGGCACGGTGGACATCAAACGGTTCCCCCAACATTAGCACATGGCTGGCGCGCAGGCGTCCGGCAAATAATGGCAGTAAAAAAGAACTACCAAATTCCGGTACCGCACCCAATCGCACAAATGGCAAACTAAACTGGGTGGATTCCCCTGCAACCACCACATCGCAATGGGGCAAAATGGTGGATCCCAGTCCCACCGCATATCCTTCCACTGCCACCACCACCGGTTTGGGAAACCGCAGTACGGATCGAATCAGTTTCAACACCGGTAATTCATCCAGGTTGTTTTCGTAGTTGAGCCAGTTGGCAAAATCGTTCAAATCATTTCCAGCCGTAAACACACCCCCATTCCCCTTCAACAGCACAACGCGCACATCGGAATTGGCTGCCGCTTCTTCAAAACCCTGGTGCATGAGGGTGTACATTTCCGACGTAATGGCATTTTTCTTCTCCGGCCGATTCAAAATAATGGACAGGATGCCATCTTCCAGTTGCGTTAAAACCGGTTGTTCACTCATAATGTCCTCCAATTTTTATAAACACAATCCTTCCAGTGTCGCCAGATTAAAATACGCCAAACTCCGGGCTACCAATCGTGCTCCCGTAAAATTTTCTCCCCAGGTCACATCGTTGTAAAATACCGCCACGGGTAGCCGCGCACCCAGGGCCGCTTCCATGCCGGCCTGGGAATCTTCTATTACCAGGATATTCTCTTCCGGGACTCCCAGCATGTCCTTGCATTTTGAATACAGGATGCCTTCTTTACCGGTTTTGGGCCCGCTTTCTTTCCCCAGAACAATTTCAAAATGGCTTTGGTATGCCTTTAACTGATTATCCAGCAAGGCATGGATCTGGCTTTCGTAAGTGGTGGAAACAATCGCCAGACGAACGCCATTGGCAACTGCTTCTTTGAGAATGGTTTCCACACCCGTGCGTAACGGCAATTGCGGTAAATACCGTTCGATGTAAATTTTCTTTTTCAGGGGCTCAAATTGTTGTACCGCGTGCTCTACCTGTTCTTTCGGCCAATGAAGTTTGGTGGTTAGCCAGTGTCGCAGCCGATTGGCGTTGCCAGGAATTTGCAACATGGATTTGAAGGTGGGCCAATCCCATTCTACCGGCAACTGCAATTCCCGAAAGGCATCATTGCAGGCGGGAAAATGGCCGTCGCGTTCGGAATGAATCAGCGTTCCGTCGACATCAAAAATTAATGCTTTTAATTTATGTAATGGCATAATAACCCTCATTGTTTGTTTGCGGAATTTTATAAGGAACCACATTCCATACCAAACGTAATTTTTTATTTCTATTGGTACAACAGGTACCATATTTTAATTTAATTGTCTGAAACAAAAAGGATGGACGATGTACAAAAATTTTCTTGTTCTTTTATTGTTGCTAACCCTATTTGGTTGTTCGAAGAAAATGAATGTTGACCATATATTTGTAAACGGCAAAATCTTTACCGCCCGCACCGCCACTGAATTTGTAGACGCCATGGCAGTTAAAAACGGCGTTATTGTGGCAACCGGCACTCAACGGGATATTCTAAAGCGCTATCACGCTCCCGATTCTGCCATTATTGACCTGAATGACAAGCTGGTCGTTCCGGGCTTTCATGATGCCCATTTGCATTTTTACGGTGGTGCCAAACTAAAACGGGAAGTAAACCTGGCCGGCATTACTTCCCTGGATTCGGTATTAAAACGGATTGCAGAAGCAGTAAAACACACCCCGGAGGGCGGTTGGGTTATTGGCCGCGGCTGGGACCATGAGCTGTGGAAGGACAAAAAGTTGCCCAACCGGAAAATGCTGGACCGCATTTCCACCAAACATTTAATTTATTTACGGCGGGTGGATGGTCATGCGGCCTGGGTAAACACCCCGGTGTTAAAGTTAATCCGCTATAATCGTTTTACCCCGGACCCGCCGGGCGGTAAAATTCAGCGGGACCGTTTTGGAAATCCCACCGGTATTTTGTTTGACAACGCTTTCTCATTACTGGATCAGCTGGTACCGGAACCCACGGAAACCGAAAAGAAAATGTTGCTGGCGCGTGCCATTAAAGAAGCCAACCGACTGGGGATTACCAGCATTACGGACAACTCCCCCCTGGATATTTACAAAATTTACCACGATTTGTACAATGAAGGGCAATTGACGCTCCGGGTTAACTTTTTTGTGTATTATCCGGATGATTGGGACAGTACCCTTGCCTTTCTCCGGAAAACCGGTGAAGTCCCCCGCTTCCTCCATGCACCGTTAATAAAATTGTTTGCCGATGGGTCCCTTGGCTCCCGCTCGGCGCTGCTGTTGCAGCCATACAATGATGACCCCGGAAATCAGGGTATCGGGATGCACCCCTTTGAAGAACTTCTGAAAATGGTCCGTGCAGCGGATGAACACGGGTTTCAGGTAGGGGTTCATGCCATTGGCGACAGTGCCGTTCGGGAGGTGCTGGATGTGTTTGAAACCCTGCAAGCCGAAAATCCCAAACACCGCCGCTGGCGTATTGAACATTCCCAGGTAGTTGCCCCGTCGGATTTTCTCCGCTATCGGGATTTGCACGTCATTGCCTCCATGCAACCCTCCCATTGCATTACGGACCTGCATTGGGCCAAAGAGCGCATTGGTGACCGGGCGCGGTACAGCTATGCCTGGAAGACCTTTTTAAACAACAACGTTATCCTGGCCTTTGGCACCGATTGGCCAGTGGAACCGTTGAATCCCATGATTGGCCTGTATGCCGCTGTTACCCGGCAAGATACTCTGGGTTTCCCGGAGGGTGGCTGGTATCCGGAAGAACGCATTTCCATGGGGGAAGCGATTCGCGCCTACACCTGGGGCAGCGCCTATGCTGCGGGTATCGATAGCTGGTGTGGCACCCTGCAACCGGGACGCGTGGCGGATTTTGTGGTATTGAGTGAAGATGTGTTTACCATCCCCCCCAAAGAAATTCTCAACACGCTGGTCGTCGCCACCTACGTGGGTGGTAAACGGGTGTTTTGAGGGGAGACTTAACAACTTAATAAAAATATTTGAATTTTAATAATGTTATTATTAAAGCAAATTGAATTATTTAATGAAATATTCCAAGAAAAAATAGTTGAAACGCTACCCCATTGTCATTCGTTCCTGGAAGAACAAATGAGAGCATCTGAGCACTTATTTTGAGTTTGCACCCCAAATTCGAAAATTGATTTATACCACCAATTCGGCATAAGCTCTGAATCGGGGTTTTTGCTAAGTGACAAAAGCGAAAAGTATTTTTCCTATTGATAAGGCTCTGGAGAAAATGCTTCATCTTGCCTATATTGATATCTCGAAAATATGAAAAACGGCCATCCGGGATTGGACGAAGATATTAGCTCACTTTAATATTCATTTTGATGAAAGATTAAATCTGGGGTTCTAATTTAAATGGGTATTAAAAAAGATTGAAATCAGTCACAAGATTATGATAAATTCGAGCACATTGCTATAGCGGAATGACCAAATGATCAGGAGCTCTGAAAGAGCGACACTGTTTTAAAACACAATAGTGAACACAACGTTTTTTTCATTTTTCTTTGCGCCCTTTGCGTCCTTCGCGGTTTTTAACAAAAAAGTGTCAAAATAAACGTTGACGATCCGGTTCTCCCCAACTTATTCCGAGTTTAACCGAATGATTGGGCGAAATTCTTATTTATTGATACTACACAATTCCGCGGGCTTAACCATGCATAGCAGCCTTTCAACGCTCTGTTTCTTTTGAAATGTGACATTTGCCATTCCGCTTTTTTACCAGATGCCGGAATTTTGCGTTAACCAAAACACAGGAGGCTTAAACCATGTGCAAATATTTTCGCTTCAGTATATATTGGTTTTTGATTTTAGGAATTACCATCGGGTACGCCGATGTAAAAAAACAAACAAAAAGCGAAGTGTCCATTGGGCCCATTGGATCTATGGTGATTACGGAACTGGTTCAGATTAAAGGCAACAAAATGTACAACCAGTCCCTGTCCGAAATGAAAGGAAGCGGCATGCTGGGATTTGCCATGCAAAGTATGGGGGCAACCACCAATGAGATTACCATCACAGACCTGGACAAGAAAGTCACCTACATAATGGACATGAACAAAAAGACCTACCGGGAAATTCCTTTTGACACGTACAAAACCATGATCCAGGGCTGGAAACAAACAATGGAGCAATCCCAGCAACACATGCAAACAGAAGAACGCTCCGAAAAGCCCACC
>WGBF01000501.1 GCA_015494485.1 bacterium
CAAAGGGTCAAAGTCTGTTGCCAAAGACTCAGCTCTGGGCTCCCAGCGGCTGGTGTAGTAGGCATCGCCGCGGCCCCGTACCTGAACGAATAAATCGGTGAATCCCAGTTGATAAGCGGTTTCCAGCATGGCGTTTATTCGGGTGGAATCCGTTAAAGTGTTCCGAACCACCCATAATCCAACCACCGGTTCCTGCGCCATAAGGAGAGGGGAGAAGGTCAAAAATACGATAAGGTACAGCATTCGTCGTTTCATGACAGAATATAGATTTGGGGGCAAAACGGTTTCAAGGGAAAAATAAGAATGGGGTGTCTACTATTTCTGTGTTAGCCTTTGCGGGAAGTGTGAGCGTCTTTTGTGAATCCGCAGTGCATGTTAATTTCCGATAATTAAATTGTTATTCGGTAATCTGGGGCAGCTGCAACGTCAATATTAAGGCACTCTGACGTTCTTCATTACAAAATAAATCTACAGTAAAAAATGTAGAATATCTTCACCCATCGAATTGTGAAATATTTCTCAAGATATTGACAACCTCCGTTCCAGATTCTACCTTGTTAGTGAAGTTAGTTGTTAACAACTAACAACGGAAATGCAGTTATGCATCGCAAGCGTTCTGACATCCGTAAACGTGAAATTGTTGAAGCCTCTCTGGAAATTATCAAAGAATACGGCATTCAAAAACTTTCCTTAAAACGGATTGCAAATCGTATTGGTATCTCCGAACAGGCCATTTACCGCCATTTCGATTCAAAACTGGAAATTTTACGTGCGATCATTGAATATTTTAATAACGAATTGAAAAAAACAGTCCACGCAGATCTTCCTGCAGAAAATGTTGCGGCGCGAATCCATACCTTAACCTCCGCTCATATGACTTTCATTAACACCCATCCTGCGGTGGCCTCTGTTATTTTTTCCGAAGAGATGTTTCAGAACGAACCGGAATTGGCCGAAATCGTTCGTCAGGCATTAATGAAACGCCTTTCGCAAATTACCCAACTCATCCAGCAAGGCCAACAAACCGGGGAGTTCGACGCCCATCTGAATCCTTCCATCATCGCACGCATGCTATTGGGAAGCCTTCGTTTAAATGTGGTCATCTGGCGTTTAAACGGATATCAACCCAATCTGTTGCAGGAAGGAGAAGAAGTGGTCACCACCATTCTGAATTTAATTAAAACCGAAGAGGTACCCGTACCCTCTTCGGGAAAAATCATAAAACACACTTAATAAAGGAGGTGTACCATGGGCCTTTTTGATCAAATTGTATTACTGATTACCGGCCTGATTGCATTGTATTTAGTGTGGCGTTTTTACCAGCATTTTTCCGGAAGCGAGGTCAAACCTGCCTGCGATGTGTATTACATGATTTCCTTTCTGGTATTGTTGGTTGCAGGACTACTGCTCATCTTTTTTGGGTATGATGTGTTGTCCAAACCGTTAGTTGTTATTGTCGCGTATTTGATACCGCTGGGCTTGTCCTTAGGGCTGGTGGCGGAATTTTATCCCCGGCAGGAAAAATTGTATCTGGCTGTGGGAATTATTGGGTTACTGGCCATTGCCATTACCCGCCTGGGAAATGTGGCACCAGGATTGGGTACCTTTGCCCTTGCATTTTTCCATAGCATTGCCGGTTTAATTATTTTCTTTGTCCCAATTTTAGCCGTTAAAGCGGGCAAAGCACCCCGGGGATTTTTATGGGTCACGGTAGGCGGTGTGCTTATTGGCATCGGCGGCATTGCATTGGCCTTCTTGAAAGCCGGCGCACCGATTTTACCCGCTGAATTTATTTTTACCATTCTGGCACCGTTGCTGTTGCTTATGACGTTAGCGTATACTTATGGCTTCGTTAAAAAAATGATCGGTGCCCATTAACAATGAAGCGGGAGCTGCTTTGGCAGTTCCCGCTTTCGGTTCAACTGGCAGTAAAAAAGGGGAATGCTATGAACGCTATTTCGGAACGCTTTCATTATTTATTTCGCTCTACGAAAGGGTTGATACTGGTTGCCATTGCCATGATTTCCCTGGTTACCGCTATCTGGGGCACATTATCCGGCCCCATGGTGGAATGGGGAGTGCGGGATATTACCTTAAAACTTACCGGAATGAAGCTGGATCCGGCCCATCGGGAAGGGCGCATCATTATTCTGTACCATGTGATTGCCATGGCTGTTATTGCCATTGAAGTGTACATGATTACCTCCATTGTCCCCATGCGGCGATACCAGCAAAGCTACATCAATGCTACCGTAACGTTTGGTTATCTCATTACCATGATTTTCGGATTGTGGTTTGCCTATTGGGGGCGGAATTTTGTATTCCATGGTGTTTTTCTGTTTGGGCTTTCGTTGATGTTTTTCAGCGGTTTGTTGTTGGCGGCTGCCCTCTGGCCCTGGCGGAAAGAGTATCACATAAAAGACCCCGCCTATGCCCACACCAAAAGTGGGGTGGACCTGGAACGGGTGGCCTTTTTTGTGATGACAGTGGCCACGCTGGGTTCTGCTGCCTTTGGCGCGTTTACCGGTTCCTACTGGGGGCAGGGACACGAAACATTTTTAGCGGAAGATCTAATTCGCGAGCCGCACAAGAATGCTTTGCAACTGGCAATTATCGGGCATTTGCACATCATGCTCACTTTGATTGCCATTGCCATTACGTTAATTGTGGGGCGTTGGCTGGATTTTAAGGGGAAATTTCACAAAATCGCTATGTGGCTAATGATTACCGGCACCATTATTATTACCCTTGGGGTATGGTCCGTGGTGCCGTATGAGGAAATTGCCCATAAAATTATTTACGTGGGTTCCGTATTTGTTATGTTAGCTGCCCTGTTTCTGGTGATTTACGGGTGGCGCAAACAGATTCACGATCGCCTGGCCGAATTAAATATTACCAGGCCAACCATTGGGCAACGTATTAAGGCACTCTTACACGACCCCATAAAGTTTGGGCCCCTTTGGCAGATGGTATACATGAATTTCACCGTAAGCGGGGTGGGGATATTTATGGCCATCAAGTTGGATGAAATATTCCGGGTGTGGCCGGCACGGGAAGAACGAATTTCCTTAACGGGACACTGGCATATCCTTTCAGGCATCATTGCCACCATCATCCTTTTGTACTATGCCGATATTTGTGGCATACGGGGTAAAGCACGGAAATGGTTTGGCTGGACCGTCATTATTGGTTCCGACATCGCCTTTGCAGCAGTGACAATTTTTGCCATGAAACGGCTGTTTGTTGACCTTATTGGGCAACAAACGGTGGTGAACTGGACAATGATATTTGCAGATCTGGGGCTGGCAATCGTGCTGGTTGCTCTGGCTGCGTTAATGGTGTGGCGATTGTTTGACCTATTTAAAGAAGGAGGATTGTGGAAGCGCGAATGGCAATCGGCGGAGCTACCCGTCAACCGAACGGCTGAATTGAAAAAGCAAAATGTGGAAGAGGAGGTGTTATGATGAACAGAAGGGCTATTTTTATCATACCGTATCTTCTGCTATTTATTGCCGGATGTCAATCCCAGCACGTTGGCGTGCCGGAGGAAATTCCATATGTGGACACCGGTGTGAACCCGGATGCATGGGTCCGAATTCCCGCCGGAGAATTTTTGATGGGGCAGCACAATCATTTGACCACAATTCCTTATGATTATGAAATCATGGTCACCGACGTTACCAATTTACAATATGCCCGTTTTCTGAACGAAGCCCTCGCTGCCGGAGCAATTAAAGTTGAAGATAATGCGGTGAAAGGCTATTACTCGGGCGAACCATTTGACGGTTATGCGCATGAAAAGAAAATTGAACCTGGATATAAAGTGTACATGCCATTGGATAAACCCGGGGTTGCCATCACTTTTGCTAATAATCGGTTTTCAGTGAAAAAGGGATGGGAGAATCATCCCGTAGTGATGGTAAGCTGGTTTGGGGCAAATGCGTATTGCCAGTTTTACGGCTGGCGCCTTCCAACGGAAAAGGAATGGGAAAAAGCCGCGCGGGGCACGGACGGCCGGGCCTATCCCTGGGGAAATGAGATTCATCGCAATCAGGCGAATTATTACAGTAGCCGCAATTTATTAAAGAAGATTTGGGGTGATGGTGTGTTTACTACCCCGGTAGGATATTTTAACGGAAAAACCTACGGGAATTATCAAACCCGGGACGGAAGAAGCCCGTATGGCCTGTACGATATGGCCGGTAACGTGTGGCAGTGGACCGGAGATGATTACCATGATACCCACCTTCGGTATATGCGCGGCGGCAGTTTTAGTAATTATGAATATAATTTGAGGGTATGGGCCCGGAACAGCGCTGGCCCGGAATATTACGATATGAATGTCGGATTTCGGTGTGTCCGGGATGTAACCAAACAGTCGCAAAACAACGGGGATGCAACCAATGAAAACCAATGAAGGAGCCATTACGGTAGCCCAAACGCATGTCGGAGTGCGATACTTCTGGCAATTGATTAAACCCCTTCAAACAGGGCTGTTGTTGGTAACGGGTATTACCGGTTACCTGAGTTCCCGGCCTTTCCCATTCGATGGGCTGGAGTTTTTCATCCTTACGGTATCACTATTCTGCGCCATCAGTGGTAGCACTATTTTAAATATGGTGTATGACCGGGATATTGATGCCCGCATGGAGCGGACGCGCTGGCGTCCATTGGTAAATGGGCTCATAACGCCTTCACAGGCAGTCCGGATGGGGCTTGTCGTCTCTGCGCTGGGCATTGGTCTTGCCACAGTTTATAACGTTCTGTACGGCGCCATTGTTTTTCTGGGGTGGGTTCTGGATGTTGTGGTGTACACCATCTGGTTAAAGCGGCGCACACCCTGGTCGATTGTGTGGGGCGGTCTGTCTGGTGGAATGCCCATTCTGGCGGGAAGAGTTTTGGGGCTGGGAGTGGTGGATTTCATTGGTATTTTACTGGCATTGGCAATTTTGTTGTGGATACCCACCCATATTTTAACATTTAATATGCGCTTTTTTGCGGATTATCATCGGGCAGGAATTCCAACCTTCCCCGGTCGGTACGGATTTCGGTATACTCATATTATTATTGCCCTGTCGGCAATTGGGGCATCCGGGGCATTTTTTCTGGGGTGTTTCGCTCTGGGATTGGCCTGGGGGTACATGAATGTCATTTTATTTTTTGCGCTGGGAATTTTAACCCTGGCCATTATGAACATCAAGAAGCAATCCGACCAATTGAATTTTCTGCTGTTTAAATGTGCCTCTTTGTTTATGCTGGTGGTAATGATTTTGATTTCTGTGGGAAGCAAGTTGTAAAGATGAAAAAAGAAGCCCGCTTGAAGCAAGCGGGCTTCTGGAATTTCATTGTGGGGAACCCCGTTAAAACAAAAAGCCTACCGAAAGGGAATAAACCCGGTTGAGGGCTTCGCTGTCCATTTCCGGATCCAATATGTTACTCTGGGAAAGGGTTACGCGGCCATCCACTAACAGCTTTAAAGCCCCTAAATTTAATTGCACATCCAGGCCACCCACGTAACTGTTTTCCCGTTCATTAAACAGTTCTTTTAAATCCTGTTCTGTGGTTTCATCTTCCGTTTCGTACCGACCTTTGGCTTCCAGTAATTTGGAATAGGCAATGCCACCATAAATACTGGTTTGGGCAATTCCCAGCAATTTGAATAAATTCAACTTCCCTAAAATGGGAACTTCCACGTAATTTAACATAAATGTGTTGGTGGCAATATTGGGCTCCTTAAAAATAGCACCTTTCTGCATGTAATTAATTTCCGGCTGCACGGCAATTAAATTCAAAAGCGTCAGCCGTAAGAACACACCGCCCATGTAGCCCTGGAGTTGTTCAACTGTAGTATTTTCATCCAGGTCGGAGACATCCATTTGTGCCCGGGTAACGCCAACCTTTAATCCCATATCCAGGTTCAACTGGGCGTGCACTGTGCTGTTCAGGGAAAATATGAAGAGAATAAGTGGCAAAAATACGTAAATCCGTTTCATAGAAGAATCTCCTTTTGTTTAAAAAATTAATCCGGCGGTAAGCCCAATAAAGGTGGTATTTTCTTCCTCTGTAAATACCACATGGTACAGACCCTGAAAAATTAAGTTGAAACTTTCTCCCAGGGGTAATTCAATACCAGCACCAGCTGCGGCGCCAAAGCGATTTTCTTTGTCCGTTAACGGTTCACCCCCCGGATATGTTTCTTCATAAACGGTACCGAAAGCATCTTCGTAGGTAATGGTACCGCCGTTATCCTGATAGGTTGTTTTTAACATGTTGTAGGAAACGTTTCCAAACAAGAAAATCTGGAGGGAGGAGGTAGGAGGCGTAATATAGGGCCGTAATCCGGCACCCACTTTTAACATACTGGCGGAACCGGAGGCGTTTAGTGTCGCATCGGTTATGATGTAGGGATTTCCGAAATCATCATAAAACGTTTCCCCGACAAGGAAGTCCCGAAAATCGCTGGCAATGGCATCCGTGTTCACGGTAAAAATTTCGTATCCCGCAAAAATAGGAATTCCAATTCGGGGAGAAAGAAAAATAACATGTTGAATATTCAAACTAAGTCCGGTGTTGTAATAATCTTTGAAAACTTCCGGTTGCATGGGCAATCCCAGCCCAAAATAAATTTCTGTTTGATTGCTGCGTGTAATTTGGGCGTTTGCCGAGAAAATGTTTAAGAAAAATGCCAATATTAATAATACTTTAGCCAGTCGCATACCAGTTACCTCCGTTATTTTGTTATCACCTTGTCCAATATTTTAGGATAATCATGAAAATGTTTTGTGACCCGTGCAATAGAATACGATGGAAAAACATCGGTGAATTGAATTTCGCAAATGGTTTTAATCTGTTTCCCAATTACTTTACCCGTAACGGGATGAATAATCGGTTCGCCTTCCCGGTAAATAATGCCTTTCATAAATTTGCGAATTCCTTTTTCCGTACCCATATCAATGGTAATATTTTCACCCTCTGCTTTTATTACCACACCCTGCACCAGCGGAATGTCTTTGGCTACTTTTTCGGCAACATCTTTAACCAGTTTGGACAAGCCTTCCAGGGAGTAACTGTAACTGTAAGCATCCTGGGCGGAAATAATTGCTGCCGTTTCGGTATCGATTAACCGCGCGTCAATGGATATGGTGCTGCCGCTGTAGGTAATGCTACCAACAACAACCCCATCGACGCCGATGCCTTTACCGATTTCCGCTGCGGTTGTCGCATCAATAATGCCGCTGGCAGCCAGGGATTGTTCCTGTAAGATTTTTTCCAATTGGGCCCGTTCAATCACCTTAAAACGACCCAGGTTTACAAAAGCCGTTATTAATTTATCCAGAATGTCCACATTGGCAAAATTTTGTCCCAGGCCCTGGTTCTGAAACGGCAATACGGCAATGCTTAATCGTTCCCCAACCATTGTGGCTGGCGATGCCGGGGCAGAAGAGGCCGGCGGAGTAGCGGGAGATTGGGGTTGGGGCTGGCTGGGTTTCGGGGGAGCAGGTGATGATTCGGTTGGGTAAGACGAAACCAGCTTGTAAAACCGTTTTGCCCGTTTGGTTGGGGCCTGCCGAAGGGACAAGGCCAGTTCCTTCTTCGCCCGGGCATAATCCTTTAAGTAGAAGTAGCATA
>WGBF01000502.1 GCA_015494485.1 bacterium
GCGGTACGGTCCACGGACTTCCTGAAATTCAATGGATTGGCCAAATTTAAACTGTACGTAAATCCGGAAGAATTATAATGAATGGGAAGACATCTATGAAGTTAGTAAGAATATTTACGCTGTTATTCCTGCTATTCTGGGTATTTCAGGCTTTTGCCCAACTTTCCGGTGATGCCCGGTCGTTGGGAATGGCATTTAGTAGTAGCGCCGATGCCCGGGGTCTGGAACAGGTGGGGCAAAATCCCGCTGCACTGGCGTTACACAATGGCCCCAATTTTGAACTGAATCTGTTTTCGGCGACGTTCAGTGGCTTTTTAAATGGTTTAAATTACGGTATTTACAACCAGTATTTTACCAGCGGAGATACCCTGACCGACGGTGACATTAACGACATTTTATCCTCCATCCCCACCGACGGCTTGCAGGCAAATCTGTACACCCGTGCCACATTGCTGGCGTTTTACGCCCGCAGTCTTTCGCTTTCCCTGGGCGTAGTCGGAAACGGGAACAGCCGACAACCCTACGATGTCTTCGAACTGGTTTTAAAAGGCAACAGCCAGGTAGGCAAAACATATAATATTGCGGATGCAGCCCTTTCCGGTTTTGGCGCACTGGAAATCTCAATTGCCACTTCCAAGGAATTGCGTGTGCCCTTGTTCGACTTTTTTGCTGTGGGCGGTGCCATCCGGTATCTTTCCGGTCTGGGGTATGCGGAAATAACCCGCGCCGAAGGCGGGCTGGATAATCAGGCAAATGGCATCAACGTAAATCTGGAAGTGGAAGGGCGACGCGCCTCCGGAGGAAGTGGTGTTGCGCTGGATGTTGGCGCTATCGGTACCTGGCAGGGCCGTTGGACGTTCGGCTTTAGCCTGATGAACCTCATTGGCGGCATGAAATGGAGCTCATTTACCGAAGGGTTTCGGAAACGGGTTAATAGTACCCAGCCCCTAACCTTTCCGGATGCCTTTGAGGACTCCACCATCATCAGCGATGAGGACACTTCTTTCGTTATTGATCCGTTCAACACCCGGCTACCGGTCATCATGGTGGCTTCGGTTGCGTACCGGTTTTCCCGCTCGTTACTGATTACCGGGGAATATGAACAGGCATTTCAAACCGCCATGGGGTGGACCACCACCCCTCGCCTGGCTGCCGGAATAGAATATACCGGTTTGAAAATCATTCCGTTGCGGGCCGGAATAAATCTGGGGGGGCGCATTGGCCCGGCGTTGTCGGTTGGTACCGGCATCAACCTGCATTTTCTGTATTTTAATCTCGGACTGATGTGGCGGGGCGGTATTGCGCCATCCAGCATCCACGGGCTGGCAGTGGGCACTACCCTGCGATTACGCTTTTAAGCCCCTCAAAGTGCACGCTCACACCTTCACACCCCTGGCAGCAACCTGTCGGGGGTTTTTTAATCCAAATTTCCGGATCAATTTTTTCAGCCGCTGGCGATAGCTGAAATGCTCTACTTCCAGATAGTGCCGGGTGGAATTCACGTACCGGATGCCACCCCCCAAATCCGGATTGGGCCCGGCTTTCACCTTCCGAAACCATTCTGCCTTTTCGGGGACAAACTGTTGAGCATACAAAAACCGGGCAATAAGCTGGGTCTGATAATCCACCAGCCCCCACTGCCCGCTATCCGGCTGAATTAATCCCGCCACAAACAATGTATCATCTTCGGGATGAAAAATATTTAAATACAATTCGGGTTTCCCATCCCGCCAGTTTAAATATTTTTTATCCACAAACGGGAAACTAATTTTAAATCCCGTTGCAAAGATGATGATGTCCACTGCTTCTTCGCTGCCATCCACAAATTTTACCGTGTTCCCGTTAAATTCCGCAATGTTCGGTTTAGGAATAATATCCCCATGGGCCAGAAAATAGAGCATCTGGGAATTCACAATCGGGTGTGTTTCAAACAATTTGTGGTCCGGTTTTGGTAAACCGTACTGAGAGGGATCGCCCACCATTAATTTTAACAACGCGGTATTCAGAGCACGCCGTACCCAGAGGGGCAACCGCAGCTTTAACGAAATCTCCCCGATTTGGTCTGCCGGGCGGCCAAAGAAGAACTTGGGAATGTAATAATATCCCCGACGGACACTGTGAAACGTTTTACGGGCATTCTGCGATGCTTCCACAGCAATATCGCACCCGGAGTTCCCGGCGCCGACCACCAGCACCACCTTGTCCTTTAAAATATCCGGCGTTTTGTACTGCGCCGAATGGAGCACTTCACCGGTAAATTCCCCCGGAAATTCCGGATACTTCGGGTCCCAGTTATGGCCATTGGCAATAATCACTGCCCGATACTGCCGTTTCTCCCCGGTGCTCAATGTCGCCTGCCAGCCATCCGCTGTTTTTTCCAGGTGCTCAATGGCAGTGTTAAATTGAATATGGGGATACAAATCGAAATGGCGGGCATACGCCTTAAAATATTCCCACACCTGGCGTTGATTGGGATAATGGGGATAGTCTGCCGGCATGGGAAAATCTGTAAATTCCGTCAGGGGCTTGGATGAAATCAGGTGGGTGGAACGATACACGCTGCTGGTTGGATTCCCCGGATACCAGATTCCCCCCACATCATCCGCCTTTTCAATAACCTCAAACGGAATGTTGAATTCCTTTAAATTTTTTGCCGCTGCCAGACCGGAGGACCCGGCGCCAACAATTAAAACGGGCGGTTGCATACGCGTTTCCACAAGCTGTCCTTTCTGTTTCTGGGTTAACGTTCGTTTCTTAAAGAACACCCTCCAGGGGTATTCCCTCATTTACGGGACATCCCGAATTGCGGAGAATATAGGCAATTCGCATTAAAAAAACACACCTGCCGCGGGAGAAAAACAATTTTTCTCCGGTCACCAATTGGTTTTACGTAAGAAAGCCGTTAAGTTTTTAGCGTGTTGGAATGGAGACGGTAGCATGGAAAGTTTAAAACTGGCCAGACGCAACGGGCGGCAACGTACCATTGTCCACGTGAAGGACGTTCCGGTGGGGAAGGAATTTGTGGTGATTGCCGGCCCCTGCAGCGTGGAAAGCGAAGAACAAACCCTGCTGGCTGCCATGAAGGTGAAAGAAGCGGGGGCCCACATGTTGCGGGGCGGCGCCTTTAAACCCCGAACTTCCCCCTATTCGTTTCAGGGGCTGGGCCTGGACGGGCTTAAAATTCTGGAAAAAGCCAGCAAATTAACCGGGCTTCCGGTGGTAACGGAGGTGGTGGACCCGCGGGATGTGCACTGGGTGTGTGAATATGCCGATGTCCTGCAAATTGGAACCCGCAACATGCAAAATTTTGCCTTACTTAAGGAAGTGGGCAAAGCCAACAAGCCGGTGCTTCTGAAACGGGGAATGTTCTCATCCTTGAAGGAATGGCTTTACAGCATTGAGTATATTTTAAATGAAGGGAATCCCAATGTAATTTTATGCGAACGCGGTATTCGTACCTTTGAAACCTACACCCGCAATACATTGGACATTAGTGCTGTACCGGCGATGAAGGAACTCTCTCACCTGCCCATTATTGTTGATCCCTCCCATGCAACCGGTCGGGTTTCAATGATTGAACCCATGAGCCTGGCGGCCGTTTCCGCAGGCGCAGACGGGTTGATTATTGAAGTTCATCCGGACCCGCCCAATGCGTTGTCGGACAGCGCCCAGCAACTAAATCCCGATCAATTTGCCCTGTTAATGAAAAAAATTCGCCGTCTGGTGGCATTTCATAAACAGCTAAATCAGGAAGTAACTGAGGAAACACCATGAAACCAGAGGAAATTCGACGAAAATTAGCCCTGCTGGATTACCGTCTGGCCAAAATTCTGGACGAACGCCTGGAACTTTTGCTGCAGGCGAATCGGCTGGGAGAACAGGAATCCCAAAATGACCCGGAAAACGCCAACCGCTTTTCTGCAGGTCTGTTAAACCCGGCGTTCATCCGAAACATACTGGATTCATTGCAAACGGAAGCCCACAAATTGGGGGAACGCCACCCCACGCTGATTGCTTTTCAAGGGGAACACGGGGCGTACAGCGAAATGGCCGCGCGTCACTGGATGCCTGACGCCATCCCCCTGCCGTGCACCGAATTTGCCGAAATTTTTGAAGCGGTGGAAAACGGTCTGTTTGACCTGGGCATTGTACCGGTAGAAAACAACACCGGTGGCGTCCTGAACCAGGTAAACCAGCTTATACTGCAATCCTCTCTGCATGTGGTTGGTGCAGTGGAAATGCACATTCACCACTGCCTGCTGGCCCCCCGCGATGCCGACTACCGGGAATTGCACACGGTGTATTCCCACACCCAGGCACTGGAACAGTGCCGTCAGTTTATTGCCCGCAATAAACTGCACCCCATCCCGTATTACGATACTGCCGGTGCGGCCCGTATGCTGGCGGAAGAACGCCCGCCCTCCGCGGCTGCAATTGCTTCCCGTCTGGCTGCGGATTTGTATGACTTGCAAATCATTAAAGAAAATATTGAGGATTTCCCCCACAACATCACCCGGTTTATGGTATTTGCCCGGGAGCCCCGGGAGGAAAAAGGCACCAAATGCTCGGTGGTATTCTCCACAGCGCACAAAGCCGGGACTCTGTTTCAGGCGCTGGAAGTGTTCGCCCGGCACAACATTAACCTTACCCGCATTGAGTCGCTACCCAATTTGCGGGGGGAATTTGCCTTTTTTCTGGATTTTGAGGGGGACCAACACGAACCGCATGTTCAAAAGGCACTGGAAGAGGCTCGCCAAATTACCCGCGACTTTCGCTTACTGGGATGTTACAATGAAATTAACGTGGAATAAAAAACGGGGAACCCATTTGGGCTCCCCGTCTCGTGGCGCCTCCCCGAATCGAACGGGGGACACACGGATTTTCAGTCCGTTGCTCTACCGACTGAGCTAAGGCGCCAACCGTTAAAAGCGAAGCAAATATAACCGGGGTGAACAGTAAAATCAAGAATATTTTCACATCTAAAACGTGGCGTTTTCCGGTTGCTTGTGGCACCAACACCGTAAAATGGCTGCCTCAGCATGTCCAATTTGTCACCACTTCTTCAATAAAAAAGTTTCGATTTTTCGCTA
>WGBF01000503.1 GCA_015494485.1 bacterium
ATGTACTTCTTTTGCCGCGAAAAGGCTTCCATGGTAGGCTCAATCCGATCCGACACAAAATGGTGCTTGGCCCTATTCATTCCTTTTCCCCTTTTGTTGCAATAATGATTTCGGAGGGGAACGTATTTTGACTGATGGTCTCCTCGTGTATAATATTCAACCCGGCGCGCTGAATGGCCTGTTCCGGTCGTACGGGACGGCAATTGGTTAGCAGGGCGGGAAAATGTTTGGCCACCCAGTACCAGAATCCGTTGTACCACCGGTCACCAAATCCAAAATTGACTAACACCAGCCGTCCGCCCGGGCGCAACACCCGCTGAAACTCACTCACCGCCTTTGGAATGTCTTCTACCGGCAGCAAGTCCAGCATAAAGGAATTGAACACCCGATCAAAGGAATTCTCCGGGTATGGCAACTGGAATGCCGAGCCGGTTTGCAAATTCCAGGAAGCGCCCGATTCTCTGGAAAGGCGTTTTCGGGCCCGCGCCAGCATATCGGGTGAAAGGTCAATGCCTTCGTTGCGTCCGTTGGGATTGCGTGCCACGATTTTTCGGAAGAGGCGCCCGGTGCCTACAGCCACTTCCAGAATGTCCATGCCATCGTGGATTTCAGCAAGGCGAAAGGCTCGTTTAACGGCTTTATCTTCCGTGAGCCAGGCCCAGAGGTCGTAAAACCAGGCCACTGCCGCATAATGGCGGGTAAGGGTTTGCGGCGAAAACGTGCGGGGAAGAACAATTCTCTCACTCATGCGAATCTCCTTGTGTTTTGGTGGAATTGGTATGCGTTTTTAGCCCACGGAGCAGCACATGGCTTAGGGTTTGGGATATTGAAGGCCAGTTGACCTGCTGCGGATCGGCAAGCCACTGGAGAATCAGCCCGTCAAATGCAGCAATGAGCAGCGAAGCCGTTTCTTCAACATTGACCTCAATGAACTCGCCCTGGTTAATGCCGTCCCGGATGATACCTGCCAGCTGGCCGCGCATGGTGGCAAACAGCCGCTGGAAACCCCGCCGAACACTTTCATTACGTGGGAGATGGCTCCAGAATTCCACATTGGCCGGCAACATGGCCGCGGCCTGCTTCATGCGCTCACCCACAATTTTGGCCAGCGCGCGCAACTGTTCGGTCGGCGATTGCGAGGCATCGAGGGCTTGCTGGATTTCGCCATAAAGGCTCTGCACTTCCCAGGCCTCATAAGCGGCCCAAAAGAGGTCGTCCTTACTGGGGAAATAGTGGTAAATTGTACCCTGACTCACCCCTGCCTTTTGAGCCACATCGGCCACATTGGCAGCATCGTAGCCTTTTTCAATGAAAACCTCCAGGGCAGCCTGAATGATTTGAGTCTTCCGCCGGGTTCGCAGTTGATTCAGTTGATCAGCGGTCCGGGGCGCCATGTCTTCTCTCCTTTATTTTTGATTGACTACTCAGTCAATATAAAACGAAGACGTGTATATATCAATACCAAATAAAAAATTTCAATACATACCTCTTAAGAAAGGAAAAACGACAGATTGTTTCAAATCGAGCGATGGGCACCTAATTTTAACGAAAGGCACACCGTTGACACGGGATTTAAAAAGAATACTCTAACCAATATGTCCTGTTTTTAATACTCATTTCGTTTCGGGGAAAAATTATTTCTCGAATGTCACAAGAAGGCCAAATTTCTCAATTGAAAACGCATTCTACCATGAGGAGTTTTAGCAAATTATTGCACGATTGTTTTACTTCTTATTCTGATTTTTAATTCCTATCGGATCTACGCCCTTTTCATAACCCTGAACGGACCATTCAACAGGAATAGCCGGATAAAAAGACGGCTTACCTATTAATCAATTGGAAAACTCCAGGTTTTCCGGCATTGAATAGCCGAACCGGTCAATAATCCACCCCCACCGGCTGTAAATTCTCTGGTTTGTGTGCTTATTTACGGGGTAGGAATTTTTCTGGTAGCCGGCCTGCGCCAGAATGTAACGTTCCAACGCCCTTTTCACACCGGTAAAATCCGGTAAAGAGAGTTCCCGATATATTCTTTCCAGCACGGTTAGGGGGTTTGTTTCCAGTTCTTCAAACTTGATTTCCGTGAAATTCCCCTGTGGTATTAAATCCTTTGTTTTCCAGAATCGCTCCATCATGCGGGCATAAATATGCAGAACATTTTCTTCGATTTCACGAGTATTCATTTTTCTTAACCCGTAAGCGGAAATCATGGTTTTAAATGTGAATACCGTAGAATAAAATACAATATACGGATTGCGATAAATATGGACAAATTTGGCCCCGGGGAATAATTCCAGCAGCAGGGGAATTCGAACCATATTCATTGGATTCTTGATTATCAGGGGTTTTCCACCATGAATCAAAGTAGCCTTCTTCAAAATTCTAATGTAAACCTCTTTCCAATGGTTGATTGTTTCATCAGAGACATCCTGAAAGAGCAAAAAGTTGAAATTGGCCCGCATGATTTGAGGGAAAAAATACCCGTGATAGAAGGAAAGCAAACTTAAATTCGCCAACGCATATTCTTCCTCCTGAGGAAATTCAACGGACATTCGCATATTATCCATCGGTCGTTTTTGGGGAAGTAGCTTTTTGAAAATGGGTAGTAATAATTTTGTCTCGATACAGATTTCCGGACAAAAGGCCTGTAGTGTGGAAATGTAACCAAAGCGATTATCCTGCGAGAGCAAATTGTGCAAATAGGTAGTACCGCAGCGCCAATGCCCGAGAATAAAAAGTGGGGGTTCCTGAATGTGGACTTTTTCAACCTTCCTGTCCCATTTTAACTTTTCATACCAGCGAAATGGCAATAAGGCCACATTTGAGATGAGGATATTCGCCATTCGCAGCGAATAGCGCGGAGAGAAACCGCGATTTTTCCACAACAGTTTTACGTTGTTTTGCAATGAACCGGTAGCCAGCGGATGGCCCAGAGATTTGTGGGCTTCCGGGTCGGTGAAAATGCTCATTTTTCTTTTTTCTTGGCCATTAATTGGTTAACAAACTGTTCAAAATATTTTCCAAATTCTTTTCCGTGGGTGTGTTCATGTGTTTCCAGATCCAGATACGTACAGTCATTGAGCAAAGAAACAATTTTTGCAATATCTTCCCGGCGATGAAATTTGTCCTTAGACGCACACACCACCAGCGAAGGGGCCTGGACGCTTGCCAGCCGATCCCAGATCTGATAGGATGAAATGGCTAAAATAGTATCGCGCAATTTGTAAGGGTCCGCGGCGTCAAGTGCCCGCGAGGAAATACGGTACATTTCGTAATCTTCCCGCGTATTGACGCGAAATTTTCGCAGATACCATTTGGCAATCGGCTTTAGAACAACATAAAAGGGCGCACCTACCCGAATCACCGCCAGGCTCCACGCAGGATAATCAAATACCGCATTCGGTTCCAGCAATACCAGGCAGAAGGGTTTCCGGGACAAATGCCGATAGCCATCGATAATTGCTGTAGCGCCCAGCGAAGCCCCAAAAAGAATGTATTGCTTTTCGCCAAGGTCTAATTGGGAAACAACTTCTGCGATATCGCGCCCCATCGTTTCCACGTCAAACGATGCCTTCTGCAAAATGATAGAGGAAGATTTCTCCCTCGTCTCTACATAATGAACAACAAAGTGCTTGGTTAACGAAATAAGAATGTTTTTGAAGGTTAACATCACCGAAACGAGGCCCGGTACCAAAACGACCGGAAACGGCTGCCGCGGGGTTTGGGGATAAAAGGAAACCACCCGCAGTGCTACTCCGGTTGAAAGAGTAAGCCACTGCTGACGCCACGTTGTTCCCGGGGCACAAAATTCACTCAAATCTTCGAGGGGCTCGCTAATGGCTTTGGATTGCATTTTCGCTCTCTCCTGAACGCATTTAACCTACAAAAGCATCATGTCAATGTACGGCAGGGCATCCACGGGAAATTCCTCCACAAACTGCCGGGATTTCGAAAAAATCAAAATGTCCGAAATGACCTCCTGATAAAAAAACGGTTTTGCTGCCTTTGCCAGAGGATCGTTGGCGGAATGACCAAAAATCATGAGGTGATAGCCCCTTTTCCGGTAAACGCGGTAAATGGCATCCAGAAGTGCTTTTAAAATTTTCGGATTTCGATCTTTAACTGCGTATTCGAGAATGGTTACATCTTTAAACGCCTTGCCTTCATCCGGCAGTTTCGGATACCGGATAACGGGCGCCCAAAAATCAACCAACCGTTTCAATACTTTAAACCGGGGTCCGTAACGCATCACACGATTTCGCTTTACCGGGGCCATATCCCATGCACAACACAGACCTGCGATTTCGTTGCCAATTTCTGCCACAAAAAAGTTCGCGATGTTAAAATTTGGTAGCGTACGGAAGAGGTTCTGAATGCTCTCTTTGGTGATTACCGGTCCAAATAAGCGGTGTTGGTATTCCTGCTGTAACAATTCAACAATGGTATCCAGATCGTCATTGCGCGCTGGACGCACGGAAATCTCCTGTCGGCCTGGTAACTTAGGTAACAGAAGAATGTTTTTAACGTGCCACGCCCCAATAATTCTGGAATAGGGCATATTGGGATAGCGGGGGTGAAAACGGTTTAGCAAACGCCTGGCAGCAACATTTCCTCGCATAATTACCGCATGTCCCATTCGAATATCTTCGGGCAAGTCTTCCAGGAAAAAATCTGACATGCGGTATAACATCCCCTTGTGTCGCCCTTCCGGACTTGCCACCAGATTGCAGAAATATAGCACGGTCTGTGGCTGACCATGAACAAATACCTGTTTGTAAAGCATCATGGCAAACCCGTGCAACTGCTTTCGGATAAAAAAGCCGCCGCACCGCAGCCGGTTGCACCGCAACCGCGGCAGGAAAAACAAATCGGGACTGTGGTCAAATATGATTTTAAATCCATTGGCTTCGATGGGAGCTGCCTGCACAATGCGCATCATTTGCGGATTCCATGTTTCATCAATTTCCTGAACGCTGTAAAGCGGGACTTCCGGCATGGGATATTACCCGGTTTTAATGGACATGGGAATTAAATTGTAAAATGGAAAGCGGTCCACTTTTTCCAGTTCCTGGCCAAACGTGTACTCCGGTAAAATGATATGTTTTAAATCCTCCGGAATCTCATGTGCATAGTGGATGTACCGCAATAAAATCCGTCCGGGTTTCTGCGCTTTTTGTTCGATTAAATGTAGCAATTCTCCGTATTCCTCGCCTGTCATCCAATCCCCAACATTGGACAGTGCAAATTTATTGAACGCGCCTTGCGCCTGATTTTTCAGATGAGATGTAATGGAAGTATGGTAAAACTTCAACTGCCTGCTTCGC
>WGBF01000504.1 GCA_015494485.1 bacterium
AAAATTTTTGCCCAAATGCCGCTGGGGAATTGGATTGGGGCAGCGTTTTTTATTTTGCTGTCCATTGCGGCGCTTACGTCCACCATCTCCTTGCTGGAAGTGGCCGTGTCCTACATGGTGGATGAACGAAAATGGCGGCGCAAATTGGCGGTGTGGTTGGTGGGTGGCATTTCCTTTCTGATTGGATTGCCCTCAGCGCTGTCCCAGGGCGCGGTTGATGCGTTTACCCATCTCCCGTTTTTCGGCGGTAAAAGTTTTCTGGATTTAATGGACTTCATCTGGGGTAATGTGTCGCTGGCGTTAGGGGCATTACTGTTGAGTATTTTTATTGGTTGGGTGTGGGGAATAGACCAGGCGATTGAGGAAATAAATACCGGAAACGGACGGTTTAAGGACAACATTCCCGGATTGCCAATTTCATACGGGCAGGTCTGGGGATTTTTTATGAAATATTTGGTACCGGTTATTGTGGCAATTGTGCTGATTAATGTGTTCCAGGCATTCTGAAATGTACGGATACGGGGGCGGTAGCGGAAAGTAGAGTCCGTAAATCAATTGTTTCATGTAATCCACAGGGGGAATCCATGGCTACAAAGCCGCCCCTGGTGCTTATTCACGGCATGTTTTGCGGGCCCTGGCACTGGGAATCGTTTCGTAATTATTTTACGGCTGCCGGGTATTCCTGTCATGTACCGGCCCTCCGTTTTCATGACCTTCCCCTCCAGGATCAGCCTCATCCCCAATTGGGGCAAACCAGCGTACGGGAATATAAAGAAGAGTTAAAAGCATTCATAAAAGCACTGCCGGATGAGCCTGTTTTAATTGGTCATTCCATGGGCGGGTTATTGGTCCAAATGCTGTTAGCGGATGGCGTTGGGAAAGGGGGCGTTTGTTTAACACCCGCTTCCCCATATGGTATCTGGGCGCTAACACCTTCCGTTGTGCGAACATTCTGGCATGTTTTAACAACAGCAAAATTCTGGAAAAATGCAGTTCGGTTAACCTTTAACGACGCCAAATTTGGGATGTTGAACCGATTGCTGCCGGAAGAACAATGGCGCGTTTACAATCAACTGGGGTGGGAATCCGGCCGAGCCATTTTTGAAATTGGTCTGTGGCCGCTGGATATTCAGAAGACCACAAAGATAGATTATTCCGCGGTGCAAGTGCCTATTTTATTCATCGGCGCCAGGTGTGACCGGGTAACACCAGTATTTGCGGTGCGCCGTACCAGCGCCAAATATTCTCATGCGGAGTTTGTGGAACTACCGAACCATGCCCACTGGGTGCTTCAGGAACGGGGATGGGAACGAATTGCCGACCAGGTGCTGGAGTGGATTGCCCGAACATTCCCCGCTTAATCGGGTATTACAACACCCATTCGATTAACGCAGAAATTAGCAGAATACCAATGAAGGCAAAGACCAAAAGCAGAATGCGGGTTTTCTCCTGTTTAAAAATGGCAAGAAGGTCGTCCCGGCTAAGCCGCAGTGCGGGGTTCGCGGAAGATTCCGGTGGGAGGAAACCTGAAATTGCCCTGGCAGTGACGAAGGTTACCCCAAATCCAATCCCATTCCACCATAACCAGCTAACGGAGGCCTGAAAAAACTGCCACAACAAAATGTTTACCAGGACTCCGGCTAACAGCCCGATAGTAGCACTTCGTTCCCCCGTCGTAGTCGTAAGCATTCCCAGCCAGAATACCCCCAGCACCGGCCCGTAAAATGCGGAACCAATTTTGTTCACCAATTCAATGACGGTTTCTTCGCCCCCGGCCAGCCAGAGGGCAAATACCGTTGCCAGGGTTCCCCAGAAAACCGTTAATGCCCGGGAAAGACGCACCTGCATGCGGGCACTTAATTGCCGGAGTTGGGGTTTCCACTTTAACAACACATCCTGATAGGTTGCGGCACTCAGGGAATTCATGGCACTGTCCAGGCTGGACATGGATGCGGCAAAAATGCCTGCAATAATGAGTCCCAGAGCCCCCGGTGGAACAAAGTGGATTAAAAATTGCGGCACCAGAAAATCAGCCGGTTTACCAGCCAGGGAGCGGGCAAATTCCGTGTGGGTGTTTAAAAATGGAATTAGCAACACGCCAAGAGCTAAATATGTCAGTACCAGAGGAAAGCGGAGTATCCCGTTCAGAAACACGGCATGGCTGGCATCGTTGCTGGATTTTGTTGCCAGTAAGCGCTGGGTTTGGCTTTGATCCGCGCCGTAATAGGAAACGTACAGGAAGAATCCACCAAACAGCATGGCCCAGAATGAAAAGGTATGCCCGTCTCCCAATCCGGTATGCTGCCAGTCAAAAACCCGCAGGCGTGCGGAGTCCATTGAAGTAAACACCAAACCTTCCCAACCCAGGTAATTGGTCACAATGACAATACTTAAAATAGCCGTTCCCCACAGTATAAAGAGCTGAATAATGTCACTGTAAATATCCGCTTTGATGCCCCCAAATGTGGTGTAAATCAATGAAACGACTCCGATGAGAACGATGGTTTCGGGAAGATTCAGATTTAAACAAACAGCCGTAACAATACCTGTTGCCAGCAACGCAACTCCTGACCCCAATCCCCGGGCAAAAATAAACACCAGACTCACCAGAAGACGCAGGCGGGGCCCAAAGCGTTCTTCAAGATATTGATAAATGGTGATTATCTTAATCCGATGATACAACGGGATCATGACCCACAAAATGGCGATCATTGCCAGAGGAACAGCAAACTCATATTGTAACCATCGTAAACC
>WGBF01000505.1 GCA_015494485.1 bacterium
GCGTTTGCTGCATACGGATCCAATGGTTCGTCGTCAGACGATTGAAGAATTGCTGGAAATGGAACTGGATCCGGAGCTTGAGGTGGAAGTAGCCCACCGTCTGGAAGATTGTGACCGGGGCGTTCGGGATGCCGCTGCGCAATTTGTGCTTTATCATCAAAGCCCACCGGTGCTGGAATATCTGGCCAGTTTGATGGGCAGCGATGATATTGCGGTTCGGAATCTAGCCGGCGATTTACTGGTGAAAATTGGCGCGCCGGCAATTGAATATATTGCCCCGTATGTTCATCACGACAACCATGACGTGCGGAAGTTTGCCATAGACCTGTTAGCCCTATTGCCGGAAGAAGCAGCGTATCTGGCAGAAGATGTGGCAGCACATTTTCATGATCCCGATGCCAATGTGGTGTGTGCAGCTATTGATGCCATTGGCGCCTTTCGGGCCGAAAAATATGCAGACCAGCTGGTGCAGTTATTCCATCAGTTTGAATATGCGCGCCCCAATGTGGTATCGGCAATATCCCGCTTTCCCCATCGGGTGGACCCCTCCTTCTTTCGTCAGGCCCTGATGGATGAAGACCCGGTGGTCCAATTAACGGCAGCGGAAGCACTTGCCCGCTTGCATGACATCCAATGGCTGGATTTACTGATTGAACAGGCAGATAAAATCAACGAACTGGCCCGCCCCATTGTGTTGAAAGCTATTGCCGAATTGGTGAAGGAAGTTGGGGATTATTCCATCATTCCAAATACGTTGTTGCCCTATTTCATTGAAATGGCACAGGATATGGACGAAACCTTTGTGGAAGCGGCGGTGGAAGTGTTGGTTCATTTTCCAAATGAGCTGGTGATGGATGTACTGATTTCCCGCATTGGCATTAAGGATGAATTGGATTTGATGATTTACCAGAAATTGGTAACCGCAGGTGTTGAAGCACTGGAACGCTTGCTGGAAATTGCAGCGCGCAACAACCTTCCTCCAAATACCGTAGCGCAGTTTGTTATTGGATTCATGAGTTCGTTTGCCCAGAGCGATGCCTCCTTTTTAACCAGCCCCGTTGCTGCTCAGGCACTGGAATATTTGAATCAGCATTTTTATGACTTTACCGCTGAAGTCAAAACGGCCATTCTGGAAATGTGCCGAAGCTTTCAATTCCCCAAATTTTGTGGGGTGATTGAAAATGCGGTTCGGGATATGGACCCCGTTATCCAGAATTACGCACTGGATGTCTTAAAGGATGTTGTTACCGATGACATCCGGGAGGAAATCGTTCGTATTTTGGAAGACGATAGTCTAAATCCGGAAGCAATTCAGCAATTGCAACAAATTCAAGGTAAAGCATGCTAATGTTGAAGGGGAAACAATGAGTTTACTGAGTCAATTAAATGTTGGTGTGAACGCGGCCCAACAGCTGGCACTTTCGGATACGCTCTTTTTGCAGTTCCGGGATTTTATATATCAAAAATCGGGTATTTACTTTCCGGAGAACAAAAAATATTTACTGGAAAGCCGACTAAAGCAACGGTTGAATGCCCTTAATTTGAAAAGCTACGAGGAATATTTCCGTAAGATAAATAATGGCCTTGCCCGGGAAGAGCTGAATAATTTATTCGATGCGATTACAATAAATGAAACGTATTTTTTCCGGAATGAAGCGCAGCTTAATGCTCTCCGCCAGCTTGTTCTACCGGAAATTATTCCGCAAGCGCTAAAGAGCCCTTCCCGTTCCGTGCGAATGTGGAGTGCCGCATGTTCTTCCGGTGAAGAGGCCTATACGCTTGCATTGATAATGAAGGAAGAATTTATACCCCGGTTTCCGGGTTTAAAGGCGGAAGTGTTGGGAACGGATATTAACTCCCAGGTACTCAAGGTAGCCCAACAGGGGGTGTACCGGGAATATGCCATTCGAAAAGTACCGCCGAAATATTTAAAGAAGCATTTCCGGCAGGTGGGAATGCGGTACGAAATCAGCCCCGAGATTAAACAAATGGTGCGTTTTGCCCGGATAAACCTGTTTGACAAAATGGCCATGCAACGCATTCGTAATGTTGATGTGATTTTTTGCGCCAATGTGTTGATTTATTTTGATGACAATTCCAAACGGAAAGTCGTTAGCTACCTGTACGACAGCTTAAAACCCAACGGTTATTTGTTCCTGGGATATTCCGAATCCTTGCATGGCATTTCCCATGCATTTAAACCGATTCACTTTGAGAAAACAATTGTTTATAAGAAGGAGTTGCGCTATGCATA
>WGBF01000506.1 GCA_015494485.1 bacterium
ACCGAAATTGTTGCAGGGCGCGCGCCAGGCAGGCATGACCACTTCACTGGATATTCAATGGGATCCGGCAGAGGAATGGAATTTTGACGCGGAGGCAATTCTGCCCTTCGTGGATGTGTTTTTGCCCAATGAAGCTGAGGTTCTGGCATTAACCGGTGCGCAAAATGCCATCGAGGGCGGCCGGAAACTGGCACGCGTCGGGAATATTGTGGTGGTCAAGCAGGGGAGCCGCGGCGCTACGGTAATTCATGGAGATATGGTGATTCATCATAACGGCTTTCGCAATGAAGACGTGGTGGATGCCATTGGGGCCGGAGATAGTTTCAATGCGGGCTTTATCCACCAATTTATCCAGGGGCATTCTCTGGAACGATGCTTGACCGTTGCCAATCTGATGGGAGCCATCAATACCACAGCAGCCGGGGGAACCGGCGCGTTCACATCCCCGGAAGCCATTGAACAACGGGCCCGGGAGCGTTTTGGACAGGATATCCGTTTAACGGTGGAGTATCAGCAATGAAACGGGTAATGATCAGCCTGGTGTGGAGCATTGCGCTGTTTGTTACGGTTTACGGACGGGTGTGGGTCGTGGCACCCTCGGGCGGGGACTTTACCAAAATTCAGGATGCATTAAATCGGGCAACGGCCGGCGATACCATTCTGGTGCGGGAGAAAAGCACTCCCTATTACGAGCAAATTTACTTTCCCAACAGTGGCAATGCCACACAGGGCTATATTAACCTGATGGCTTATCCTGGGGAACACCCGGTTCTGGACGGCACTGGCGGCCGGCGCAGTAATATGATGGCCATTAAAAATCAAAATTACATCCGCATCATTGGGTTCGAAATTCAGAATCTGAAAAATGTGAACGACGGCTCAGCTATCCGGATTTCGGGTTATGGTTCCCACATCGAAATTCGCAATAACATTATTCATGATATTCGCGGTACCAGTGCCATGGGCATTACCGTCTATGGCACCCACAGCAATCCCATCGAATATCTCATCATCGATGGCAATGAGGTTTACAACTGCCAGCCAGCCCCCAGCGAAGCGATTACATTAAATGGCAATGTGACCCATTTCGAGGTTACCAATAACATTGTGCGGGATGTGAACAATATTGGGATTGACTTCATTGGCGGAGAAACAGACATCCAGCCGGATACCGCACTGGTGGCCCGAAATGGCATTTGTCGGGGGAACCAGGTGTATCGGGCCAATTCCAGTTATGGGGATGGTTACGCGGCCGGAATTTATGTGGATGGTGGCCGGGATATTATTATTGAAAACAACATCGTTAGCGGCAGTGACCTGGGGATTGAAATTGGAGCCGAAAATGCCGGAATGGTCACGCGGGGGGTCATTGTTCGCAATAATGTATTATATCTGAACGAAAAGACTGGATTAGTCTTTGGCGGATATGCCAGCTATACCGGACGCGTTCGGCATTGCCAGTTTACAGGGAATACGCTGTATAAGAACGATGTGCTTCACGCCGGATGGGGCGAACTGTGGATTCAATATGCTTCCAACTGTGAAATTCGCAATAACATTTTTTATGCCAATGACCAGAATCGCCTGTCCTATTCGGAAAGTGGCAATGTCAACAATGTACTGGATTACAATTTGTGGTTTACGGAGTCCGGTACCGCAGAATTTGTGTGGCGGGGACACCGGTATACGTCGTTAGCGCAATTTCAGCAGGCGACCGGTCAAAGCGCCCATGGCTTGTTTGCGGATCCGCGTTTTCAGGATGCTGGCAATGCGGATTTTCATCTGAGCCAGAATTCCCCCGCAATTGACCGCGGCGACCCGGCGTATCAGGCTGCCGCCGGGGAAACAGACATGGATGGCGAAGCACGAATCGCCAACGGCCGTGTGGATATCGGCGCAGATGAATACGGCTCTGTGGTGAAAATTGGTGTTTGGGGAGAGAGACACCTGTCCCGTGCTTTCCAATTATTGCCGGCATATCCCAATCCCTTTAACGGGAGCATTAACATTCCGGTGCGGCAGGGCCGCTCTGCAGAAACGGTGCGCGTTTGGATAATGGACCTCCTGGGCCGACGGGTGGCCCAATTGCAGCCGGTAGTGGAAAGTGGGGGGCTTTTGCAATATCGCTGGCAGGGCATGGATGCCACTGGTAATCCCGTGGCGAGCGGGATGTATTTTATTGTAGCGCAATCCGGCTTAAACCGGGCTGTTGAGCGCATTTTGTTAAAACGATAGGCAACCGAGGGAAGCATGCGGCAGGGATGCCTGAGCATTTGAACCCAAAATAGGAGGTACTTCTCATGAAGCAATTGGTTACAGCACTCGGAATGCTTTTAATTGTGGCGGGGATGATGTTTGCCCAGATTACCATTGACGGGGATATGCTGGACTGGCAAAACATTCAGCCACTGGATCAGGACCCCGCCAATGAACCGCTGGGTGATAACACTGCCTATGGTCCCAGTTTTGACTTAATGGACCTGTACATCACCCACGATTCCAATTACGTGTACGTCCGGATTGATATTGACCCCGCCGGAACTTTTTCATCCATGTTTAATTATGACAATCCACCGGTTCTGGAGTTCTACATGGATACGGAAATCGGCGATACCACCGGCTTCGATTGGGGATGGTGGAACCAGGCAATGAATTATTACATCAATCTTGCTCCGTATTTGCATCCCGATTCCACCGAGAAAAAAGCAGAGTTGTACAAGTATAATGGCGCCCGGATTCCCACCTGGGCGGAAGGCGAATTCCAGTTCATTGGGTACATTCCCATGGCGGTGAACGACGATGATAACAAGCTGGAATTTGCCATTCCCATTGATAGTGTGAATTTTGGTACGGAATTTCGTCCCTGGGTGTATTGCGTCGCCAATTATGACTGGGACGGTGGTGCCGACCAGTTACCCGATCAATGGGCGGAATACATGCTGAAGTACGATTTTTATTATGGCGGCATGGTCTACCAACATGTGGGTGACCAGATTAACAGTCAAATTACCATTGACGGGGATATGCTGGACTGGTTGCCGGAAATGCAGGCGGACACCGGCGCCATTGCCGAAGAGCTTGGCGATATGCCCACCGGTCCCGAATTTGATGTAGCGGATGTGTATGCGACTTCGGATACCTCCTATTTTTACATGCGAATTGATATTGACCCCTCTGCCACATTTGCTGGCATGTACAGCAATTACGATAATCCACCCGCATTTCAGGTATTTTTTGATGTGAACTGGGGCGGCCACACCGGTCTGGGATATGGTGGATTCTGGCTGGTGCCACCGGATTACATGGTGGATTTCAGTGAAGTGGTTAGCCCGGATACGGCCGCAGAATATGCCCCACTGTACTTGTACGTTGGCGATTATGATGGTGCGTATGAAGAATGGGCACTGATTGACAGCGTCGTGTTTGCAATAGACCAGGATAACAATAAAATTGAGTTTGCCGTAAAACGAAGCAGTATTAATGTGGATACGGATGTGCGTCCCTGGGTGTACGTGGTGGGCAACGAAAATTGGGACAATGAAGAATACTGGCCCAATTCTGTTGTGGAAGGCTACATGGACCCGCCGTATGTGCTGTTTAATTACAACTTCATCGAAGGTGGGAAAGCCTGGAAGTTTGTGGAACCCGGTACGGTTGTTGGCATCGATGTCAAGCCGTTGCCGTTGGGCGCACCCGAAACGTTCCGCATTGTGCGCAACTATCCCAATCCATTTAATCCTACTACTACCATTGAGTTTAACTTAAGCAAACGGTTACCGGTCACGTTAAAGATTTACGACATCCTCGGCCGCGAAGTGGCGTCCTTATTAGACCATCAAATGGTGAATCCCGGTTTGGTCCGGGTAACCTGGAATGGTACCAACAATGCGGGGCAACTTGTGGGTTCTGGCGTCTATTTCTACCGCATCGAAGCGGGAGATCACGTGGTTACCCGAAAGATGATGCTTGTCAAATAATGCTTCATAGTACCTCCCGGCTGTCCTGCAGGTTGCAGGCGGCCGGAGGTTTTAGATATATGGGCAGTAATTGAACAGGTGTACTTTTCAAACAAATTAAAATGTAATAACCAACTATTGTACAGGTAAGCACTATGAAACGATTGGGGATAGTGGTAGCCACGACGCTGGTGGGACTGGTATTGCAGTTTGGCTGCATGCCGGACCGTATGCCCCCGGCACCGGTTGAAATCGATCGACCGGAATTTCTGGGGTTTGCCCCGCAGGATAGCGGCGGATTGAATGTTCCCTTGACCGATCCGGTAATTATGTTTTTTAATGAAGAAATGGACCTGAGTACCTTTCCGGATAATTTTGAATTGACCAGTGTAAGTGGCACCATTCCGGGGAACTTCACCAAACCGGATACCAATAAAAATGTGGTTATCTTTACCCCTTCTCAGCCCATGAACCCTGCCGAAGTCTATTGGGCTGTTGTTCATGGCGGCGTGAAGGATATCCATGGAAATTCCATGATTTCCCCGATAAAAGAGGATGAACCGCAGAAAACCTGGTTTTTTACGACCGGTAAATATGCCGAAGGGGGATTCCCGCACATTTTTATTACCGATAAGGTGGCGGGTGATCGCATTTATTTAGGCGGTGAATTGAATCACTACTTAAACCAATACGATGGAGTGGTCAGCAAAAGCAGCCGCTTACGGGTAACCCCGGATGGCAGTAAATTGCTGGTTACAAGCACCGAAATAAATGGTACGGTAACCGTGCTGAATCCCCAGACCGTAGAGGTAGATGGGACGGTATCCGTGGGCCGGGGCCCCGATGATATTTTTGTAACCGATGACCGTGCATTTGTGGTGAATAAATCGGAAAAGACCATATCCATTATAAACCTGAATACCCTGCAGGTGGAACAAACCATTACCTTCGACGATGGCTTTCGGCCGCGGGACATTGTGTATTCCCAATCTGCGGACAAATTGTTTGTTTCATCCAATGCGTTAAGCAATTATTCGGTTATTCGGGTCATTGAGGGCAGTGATTTTACCAGCTACCATGATTTAACCGGAGTACTGCCCCGCAAGCGCAGCCGGGACATGGAAATTTCCCCCGATGGAAATTTGATTTTTATTGCAGAAGATTACACGGCCACAGTGGTGGTGTTAAATGCCCAAACGGAGGAGGTTGTTAAAACGTTTTCGCTGGAATTTACCCGAACCGTTGATGGGTGTGTAGGACCACAGGCATATTATGTGGCTATGTACGCGGGAGGGGTGTACAAAATTGGGTATCAATCTCTGGAAGTGGAAGGTCTGGCGGATTTGGGCAAAACTCTGAACAGTGTGGCGGCAACCGCGGCCGGTGAGTTACTTTACGTCCTCTCACCGGTTGATTCTTCCATTACGCTGGTGGAAACCAGCACCATGACCCGGATCTCGGAATTTCACGTTCCCGGTGCCCTGAAACGGGTAGCGGTAAGTGTTCAAAATTATTGAACATAAACTGAATTGGTGATATATGAAAACACGCAATTTTGCCATGAAAAAACATGTAGGCCAAGCACAGTTTTTCAATTTCCTCTTATTTATCAAGGCATGGCTACTCATTTTGCTCGGGGTGGCTATTGGTGGGTTACAGGCGCAAACCGGTGGTAAAATAGTTGGAACCGTGGTGGATGCGGAAAGTGGCGATCCGCTGATTGGTGCCAATATTGTTATTGAAGGCACCACAATGGGAGCTGCGGCGGATGAGGAAGGATTCTTCATGATCATCGATGTGCCGCCCGGGGTGTACACCGTGGTTGCGGAAATGATTGGATACCAGAAGGCCGTGGCGACCAACGTGAAGGTGGTGAGTAATCTAACCACAAAATTAAAATTTAAACTTAAACCCACTACCATTGAGGGGGAAGAAGTTCGGGTTGAGGCCTATAAAAACCCACCGGTGCAACAGGACCTGACATATAAAATTCAGGCCGTAACCGCTGCAGAGATTGCCCGGGTTCCCATTATTACCGTGCGGGACCTGTTAACCCAGCAGGCCGGGATTGTGCGCCAGATTCGGACAGCGCCGGTTAGCAGCCTGCCGGTTTTCGGGCAATTTGCCACCATTCCCTCGGATGGATTACACTTCCGTGGAGGTCGGGAAAACGAAACCCTGTTCCTTTTGGACGGGGTGATGGTGAATGACCAGTTGTGGGGTGGTTTTAATATCGACAAAATCAGTGAATTGCTGATTAACTCCATGGAAACCTATTCCGGTACCTTTGGGCCGGAATATGGATATGCCATGTCCGGTGTGGTGAGCGTGTCAACGCTGGAGCCTTCCGGCGTAAAACCAACCTGGGGATTTAAAGCATTTTCCGACAAGCATGGAATTAAGGGGGCTTCCCACAACACCTATTCTGTGGATTTGGCCTATTCCTCCCTGTTACCGTTTGCCCGTTCCCTGGGGTTAACAGTGGCCCATCGGGTGTATAGTACAGATGGCTACATCTATGGCTACATCTATCCCAATTATGTGGATAGCGAAGGTACGGACAAATCCGGTACCCCCAAAAAGGTGCCCATGCAGTATCTGGACACCCAATTTACCTACGGGAAACTGGTGTGGAAACCGTCCAGCAACTTTAGCATGCGGATCGGTGGATATTTGGGGAAAACACAAAAAGGAGTTTACAATCATTATTTTAAATACAACCCCTATGGTACGCCGCGCGTCTGGTTGGATGATGATTTAATTTACACCAAAGTGGACTGGGTCATCAGTCCCAAAACCATCATGAAGTTCAACCTGTCTCACTACCTGCGTTTATTTAAATCGTACGTCTGGGACAATCCGGAATACTATCAGGTTATCCCCCAGATTGGCGGCGGTGAATTTTCCATTGCCGGGGAGGACTGGGTGTACTTCAATTCCGAATTCCGCCGAACCAACGTTTCGCTCGATTTCTTGACTCAGATTGGAAAAATCCATTCCGTAACCTCGGGAATCAGTTTCAGTCAGCTAAAAACGCACATGATTCGTCGCAATCCGGATGGCTGGGTGGCGTTGGAAGAGTACAATTACAATCCCACGGAAGCCAGCTTTTACCTTCACGACAAAATGGAATTCGATGACATGGGATTGATTGTAAATGCGGGGTTCCGGGCCGACTACGTGGATACCAAACATGATGTGTTGGTTAACGTGCTGGAAAAACGGGAACCGGATGCACCCCTAACGCGAGCTAAACCGCACTTTTTTATTGGACCGCGGTTGGGGGTTAGTTTTCCTGTGGCGGAAAAAATGGCCTTTCGCTTTGGTTACGGACATTATTATCAGTATCCGGCTTACTTTAAAGTATTTGAAGGCTACTTTTACTCTCAGGCCACCGGGCAGTATCGCCCCAATCCCAATATTGAGCAAACACCAATTGCCGACACCGAAATAAAGCCCGAAAAAACCATTAATTATGAAGCGGGTGTTCAGGCGCGCATTAGTAATGACGTAAGCCTTGATGTGGTGGGGTTTTACCGGAAAAGTTCCAACCTCATCGGGGTGAAGGTGGAAGAAAGTCCCCAGGGCGATATTGTGACTGTGCTGGGGAATATTGACTACTCCACCGTCAAGGGAATTGAGGTGAGCCTGCGAAAACAGTTTTCCAACAATTTTAGTGCGTTTTTTAACTACACGTTTACCAAAACGCTGGTCACAACTTCCGTGTTGTTTGAGCGCGCGCAGGATGTTTCCCGAACCTTTCCGGCAAATTGGGACCAGCCCCATTCATTCCGCGCCAATATCTATTATGAACACCCCAAAGGGTGGGGCTTTTCCCTGTATGCCAGTGCTTCCAGCGGTTTTCCGTACACCCGATCCCGCTTTAATCCCAATGGCGAACGGGCACCCTGGATTTCGGATACCAATTTGAACCTCTTTAAAAATTTCAAATGGTTTGGTTTTAAACAACAATTCTACATTCAAATATTGAATGTCATTAATCGCCGCAATGTGTGGTGGGTTTACCCGGATTCGGGTATTCCGGGCGATGATGCCAACCCCGCCACATCCCATGATTATACGGACAATCCGGCCATGTACGGGCCTGGACGGGTTATTCAATTTGGGGTGAAATTATGGAACTGAAGCAGTGGTATACCGGGCTTCTGATCGGTCTGTTGGCATTGATGCACGGGGTTGGCGCGCAGACCAATCCCATGCTGAACAAACGCTGGAACACCATGAACATCAACAAGGTGGCCACCACGTTTAACAATGTGGGCATGTTGTGCGACGGGAACAATCAGAATTTTAATCTGGCCAAGATCCCCTCGTTTGAATACCCCCAGGGGAGTGGTCGGCAATATGGGACATGCGTTGCAGTGGTGGTTGGTGCCCCGGCAGATCAGGATCCGGCTGCGGTGGGCGGAGTAAACCCGGAAAACCTGCCGTATCTGGATGGCACCATGGATGAAGGTCCGGCGGATTTCTGGAACGAGGAACATTTTGCGCCTTATCCCGAATTCGTAACCGCCAAAGCCATCATCAGCACCGATCCATCCACCTGGCCGGATCCCTGGCCGGAATATTTGCCCAATTATTACATCGACAACGTGTGGGATAACAATCGGGTAGAAAACAATGCCCTGCCTCTGGTACCCATCCTGCGTGATTCGGTTACCGGTTGGCCTGGCTTCGGACCCAATGGCAAGCAATTGGCCGACCAGGAGACCTTTGCCGTCATGTACGGCTGGGGTGGCACGGACCAGTTAACGGAAAATTCCCAAACCCGCTGGTTGCGCACCCAGTTAATTATGCGGGGGATGGCCTGGCAGGGGTCGTTGTATGAAGATTTCATCGTATGGGTATTCATCATCCGCAACGTGTCCCCAGCCCCCATTCATGATTTGCGGATGGGCATTCATGTGGATCTGGGATTTTTGCCGGAATTCATTCCCGGAATTGATTATGATGCCGACCGCCATTATTACGAGCCTTCCCTGCAACTGGCTTACGGGTGGGATGATGACGGTTTTGAAGAAAATCCCCTGGGCGGATTTTTAACCGCAGACCAGATTGCCTGGGGCGGGGTGGTAGTGCTGGAAATGCCCGGTAACCCTTCCACTGTTGCGACCTATGATGCCACCCATTTCTGGAAGGGACAAACCACCAATGCGGGTAGTGGTGGACAACCGGAAATGTATTACACCTGGAATCTGCTGAACCTGAATGACCCGGAAGATAGCGACGGGGACGGCATTGATGATGATTTTGACCACAATGGTGTACCGGATGCTCAGGAAGGGGGACCGGGGTATTACCTGGGCGATGGGGCTGATGGGTTACAAATCCTGGGTTCCCATGCTTTTGATCTGGCTCCCGGCGAAATGGACACGCTGATTTTTGCCACCGTCTTCGGCACCAGCCGGGAGGATTTATTTACCAACGCCAAACGCGCGATAACCCTGTACCAGAATGACTGGAAAGTGGTTACAGCGCCCCCGGCGCCAACGGTGGAAGCGTTTGCAACGGACCGAAAAGTGGTGCTGGTTTGGAATACTGTGGGTGAACAAGCCCCGGATTTTGAAGGGTATAAAATTTACCGCTCGCTGGATCATGGCCAAACCTGGGGTACGGAAAGTTTTACCGATTTTTCCGGGGGGATTCATTATGTTCCCCTGGCTCAGTATGACCTGGTTGACGGGGTGAAAGGGAATTACAAAACGCTACCAGAGTATGCCTGGTTTAATCTGGGGAATGATCAATGGGTTCCCATTCGTTCCGTAGTGGAAGGAGATACCATTAAGGGGCTTTCCATCCCGGGATTAACCCTACACAATTTTCAGGATGGTGATAGTGTAAATGTGTTTATTGATCAAAACGTGATTAACGGCCTGGAATACTGGTATTATGTAGCAGCCTACGATTCCGGAAATGCCATTGTGGGACCGCTGGAAAATACACCGGCTACCCAACCGGAAGAAGTGAATAATACGGTAAAAATTACCCCTCAGTTACCGGTGGCCACCCAATCCCTTGGAAAGGTTCGGGTCGTGCCCAATCCCTATTTCGTTTCGGAAATCTGGGAACAGGGCCTGGGTGACCATATGATTCAGTTTACCGGTTTACCCCGGAAAGCCACCATTCGCATTTTCAATGCCGCGGGGGAATTAATCCGCGTGATTGAACACAATGAAGATTCCAGTATTGCCCGGTGGGATTTAAAGAATCGCTTTAATCAGCTCATTGCACCGGGGGTGTATTATTACCATGTAAAAAGTGAATTGGGAGAAATTACCGGGAAGTTCATTGTTGTTTTATGATGAGAACTCATCCCCCAACCCCCTTCTCTTTTTAAAGAGAAGGGGGCTAAGGGCGTGAAATAAAAGAAATTACGAAAGGCCGGAAATTGACGAGGCGGATTCCGAAACAGGTGATTAAAGAAGTCGTTCGGCGGTTGCGTAAAGAACAAACCGCAGCTGAGAAAGAATTCTGGAATATCGTTCGAAATCGAAAGGTGTTGGGCAAAAAATTTTTACGGCAGCATCCTATATTGTTTGATTATAAAAATCAGGAGCGCATGTTCATAGCAGACTTTTATTGTGCGGAAAAAAGGTTGATCGTCGAAATCGATGGGGGTGTCCATGAACGGCAGAAAGATTATGATGAATTGAGAACATTTATTTTGTCTCAATTGGGTTATCGTGTTATCCGCTTTAAAAATGAAGAGGTGAGTGA